>DASTZJ010000233.1:0-13769 GCA_035764345.1 Candidatus Udaeobacter sp. | reverse complement strand
TGCCACTTTCCTGGCACTGGTTTCGCGCGGTTTTCGACTCGCGGTGGCGCGGCGCGCGCGATTGCCTTTGCCAGCTTTTACTTTGAAGGACCCCCCGGTCTCCGGAGGCGTTTCATTTTTATCTTGGACAATTTTCTTTTTTTTCAGCACAGATTTTATCGTTGATGGTTTCAATTCGTTTATCGTTCATCGGTCGGTTGGCAAGTGCTTTGTCGCGCTTCTCTGATCGAGGAGTAGATTTAGAAACTTCACGGGCATGAGACATTTTGTTTTCCGCTGGATGGCGACCACCATTGCCGTGTTTGTTGCTGCGCCGATTGTCGGAATCAATTACGGCGACCGTCTCGGTTGTCTGCTAGGTGCGTCGCTTTTGCTTGGAATCATCAACGCTTTTATTCGCCCCGTCCTGCTGTTGCTGAGTCTGCCGTTGATTCTCGTCACGCTAGGCGTTTTCATTTTGATTATTAACGCGCTGATGTTGAAATTCGTTAGCGAGATCATGCCATGTTTTGAAGTTCCAGGTTTCTGGCGCGCATTTTTTGGCGCGATCATCATTTCGATCGTCAGCTGGCTGTTGAGCGCTTTTTTTCGTGGCAGCGACGGACGTGTCCACGTGCTCACACATCACAGCCAGATCAAGCGCGTCCGAGGCCGCGTGATCGAGCGCTAACAAAAGCAGCTGAGTGTTTGCTCGTTAGGAGAGATACTTGCTCAGCCTAGACCGAAGTTCGGTGCGCGCGCGAAAGAGGACGCTTTTTACAGCGGGAACCGAGAGATCGAGAACCTCGGCAATTTGCTCATAACTAAGTTGCTCGTATCTCCGCAGGACCAGCGCCATTCGCTGGCTCTCCGGAAGCTGCAAGATTGCCTCTTCAATTTTGCGCTGCAGTTCCACTTCCAAAAGGGAAGCGTCCGGAGCGGACTGCGTCTCATCCTTCAGCGGAGGGTCTTCGGCCCCTGGTTCGGGTTGGAGCGGAACATGCGCGTGACGCTTGGCACGACGCAGCTCGTTGAAAACCAGATTACGCGTAATTTTTAAAAGCCAGGTGGTGAATTTAGCGCGCGGGACGTACCGACGCGCGCTTTTCCAGACTCGAATGAAAACCTGCTGGGCGATGTCTTCCACGTCGGAATTGCTGCCCAGCATGCGTGCCACCGTGCCGGCCACCAAGGCTTGGTGTTTCTCGATCAGCTCCTCAAGCGCCCCGGTGTCGCCTCGACCCACAAGCCGCATGAGGCGCACGTCATCGGCGTCTTCTTCCGATCTCCCTTTGTTTCCGCGATCGTTGCCAGACATCGGTTCATTTAGACGGTTGTCTGACACTAAGCTTGCCAGAAAAACGATAACTAGCCAAAATTCGCCCTCCGCCACATTCGTAGCCACGGTTTTTGTTGCAAGGCTGAAGCGGCCTGTGCAATGCTAGGTTTCCGAGGGCTTGGCCTCGCGTCCATGAATTACCAGCTTATTCCGAAAGAACTAAGGCCGATTGCAGAAAAAGTTGAGGCGCGACAGCGGATTTCAGAGGCAGACGCTCTCGCTTTGTATCGTGCGAATGATCTTAACGCCCTTGGAATGATTGCCAGCGTTGTGCGTGAGCAAAAGAACGGCAACTGCGCCACTTACATCCACAATCGTTACATTAATTACTCCAACATCTGCATCTTATCCTGCCAGTTCTGCGCTTTTGCTGCCAAAAAGCGCGATGCACATGCCTTTGAATATGCGATCGACGAAATTATTCGGGTGGTGGGAGATGCGCTTCCCCTCGGCGTTACCGAGGTGCACATGGTAGGGGGACTGCATCCCACGTTAAAGAAAAAATGGTATCTGGAACTTTTGCAAAAGCTTCGCGCACTCGATCCGAACCTTCACATCAAGGCCTTTACCGCGATCGAAGTGCGCCATTTGGCTCAGCGAATTTTTCGGATGCCGATCCGTGATACGCTGGAGACTCTGCGCGCTGTTGGCCTAGGCTCGATCACCGGCGGCGGAGCGGAGATTTTTGATCCGGCTGTTCGCGATAAAATTTGTCGTGGCAAAGAAACGGCCGCCGAATGGCTCGACGTTCATCGAACCTGGCATTCAATGGGCGGCCGCAGCACGTGCACCATGCTTTACGGGCACATCGAAACGCTTGCTCAGCGGGTGGACCATTTGCGCCAGCTCCGGGAATTACAGGATGAGACCGGCGGATTCACCGGTTTCGTTCCTTTCGCTTTCGAACCGTCCCAATCCCATGGGATCCTCGCCCAGATCAAGCGTGCCTCCGCATTCGAACAACTTCGCAATCTAGCGGTGAGCCGAATTTATCTGGATAACATCGATCATCTTACCGCTTACTGGGTCAGCCTCGGACTGCCTCTCGCGCAGGTGTCGCTCAGCTACGGAGTGGACGATTTGCACGGCACAATTTTGGAAGAAAAAATCTTCCACATGGCCGGAGCAACCACTCCGCAGCAGCAGACGGTGGCCGCTCTCGAACATGCTATCCGGGAAGCAGGCCGCGAGCCGGTACAGCGCGATAGTCACTATCGGCATTTGAATGGCACGAGCCGAGCCGGTCAGCCTAACGAGCCGGAAGTGGTCTGCGCGTGAACGATAGGGCGCGACCGCCGTAAGCGCCGGGGAACGAATGCTCTGCATCGGTTGCGTAAAATATCTCAACGCCCGCCCGCTCATCCACGGCTGGGAAGGCGACGTGGACTTCGATCATCCATCACCGCTCTGCAACAAACTTGCCGCCGACAAACTCGATGTTGCGCTTGTTTCCAGCTTCGAAATTCTGCGTAACCCGATCTATCGGATCGTTGACGACGTTTCCATTTCATCGGATGGCCCGGTTTACAGTGTGATCGTCGCGCACCGCGGCGAGATCTCCGACATCGAAGAGATTGAACTCGATCCTGCATCAGAAACTTCTGCCAATCTTTTGCGTTGTTTAATCGCAGAACTCGGATTTAATCCGCGCTTGCTCCAGCGTAGCACAAGCATCTTGCCGGTGGGAACAGCGGGCGTCTCTCCTGCTATGTCCAAATCAGCGCGCCGCGCACGATTGCTCATCGGCGATCAAGCCATCCGCTTTCGGCAGGAGTACGCTAATAAATTTTCCTACTGGGACCTCGGTGAACAATGGATGAAGCTGTTCAATCTCCCGTTCGTTTACGCGCTCTGGCTTGTCCGCCCCGAAGTACGCGATCCAAAACCAATCGCAAGCCGCCTGCGCAATCTGCGCGATGAAAACCTTGCCAATCTCGATGAACTAATCGCAGAAGCTGTAGCCGGGGTC
The DNA here is from genome assembly GCA_035764345.1 of Candidatus Udaeobacter sp. Classification (GTDB taxonomy): domain Bacteria; phylum Verrucomicrobiota; class Verrucomicrobiia; order Chthoniobacterales; family UBA10450; genus Udaeobacter. The sequence continues at coordinate 10,482 of DASTZJ010000233.1, read as the reverse complement.
GGCTTGTCACGCCGTAGCCCTAAGGCGAAGGCGGACGACCCCGAACACCGAAGGCGACTCAATCGCGAATTCTTTTTGCGCTATTACCGCGAACATCTCCGATTCGGCTTTGGCGAAAAAGAAAAACAAGGTCTGCGAATCTTCGCAAATTTGTGCATAAAGCACGGTCTGCTTCCAAAGCGCGATCTCGCATTCAGCGTTGTTTAACAACGCGATTTCGTTCGTTGAAGAACTATCGCTTTGCCTCACCCAGGCCAAGGTCGAGGTCGTAGAGCTTCCAACCCAAATCTGTAAAACGGAACCGAAGTTTGATTCCCTCTCGATCGACCACAAAAGTGCGAGGACCTGTGAAGAAGGCGTGTTTTACCTTTGACCAGTCTTCAGTTTTGCCGGTAGGGAACCGGAACTGTTGCGGATGTCGGAGGTTCTTCAGGACTTCCGGATTAGATATCAGCGCCGCGATGCCCTCCGGGGTTACGTAAGCATCAACGATCGCGTCAATCAGCGTCGGACCGAGGTCGTTCCACCACTTGTGAGGTGGCGTTCCCTGAGTGAATCGTGCAACAAGCTGTTTCTTTAGCGATGCTCGGATAGCGGGAAAATCCATGCGCGAACTCAGCGCCGCACTGTCGCCAGACCGAAGTGCTGCCGTGAATCGCCAGAATGCAAAGTACGGCGACGCTCCATAGAGCAACAGAAGAACAATGCAGATGAGTGCGATCCAGCGGATTGCTTTCATTTTCTCGAGGTAGCGTCACAAACAATTGCGCATGTCTAAGAGAAAAGCGACGCGAGGACGCGTGCGCACTCCAAAGCTTCGTGCGAAACCGAATCGGCACCTCCAAGATTTCGCACGAAGTGCCTTCCGAGTGCGATGCGTGCCCCCATCGCTACTGAGGCCTTGTTTGAAATATCTAGGCTTCTCTTCCGGGTAGCTCATCGTATCTTGTCAGAGAATTTTTCGCGAATAAACTGATCAGTGCAAAGCCGCGTAGATGAGAGCCCAATCGATAGAGAGGCACCTGGGAGTTTTGCGCGGCAAGGCTGCGGAGAGGAAAATCTAATCAGCGCCCCGTCATCTGGAAAATCTACCCGGCCGCAAAGTCGATGGATTATTCCGCCGCGTGAGAAGCTAAATCTCGGCGGGTCGGGAATTTTGTGGAGCGAAATTTGCGGTTCGGAGTGCGTTGCGCGGCTGCTGTTACGAAAAGGCTTTCGCTGCGCGGAAGACGTCAACGCATTTCTGCGACCGCGTCTAGACTCGTTGAGCGATCCATTTTTGCTGCCGCAAATGCACGCGGCAGTTTCGCGCATTCTCGCGGCCTTAGATCGAGGGGAACGCATCGTGCTATTCGGTGATTACGATGTGGATGGCGTCACATCGCTGACGTTGCTTGCGGAGATGTTACGCGCTTACGGCGGGGCTCCGGAATTGTTTTTACCGTTGCGCATGGAGGAGGGCTACGGCTTGAGCCCTGAAAGCATCGAGCGTTGTCTCGGACAATATCGCCCGCAATTACTCGTAGCCGTGGATTGCGGCACGTCCTCGATGAACGAGATCGCCGATCTTGAGAGAAGTGGGGTGGACGTGATCGTGCTCGATCACCACGAGCCGAAGTCTGCATTGCCCGACTGCGCTGCGATCGTGAACCCAAAAACTGCAGATCCCGGCTTCGAATATCTCTGTAGCGTCGGAATTGTCTTCAAACTTTGCCATGGGCTGCTGAAAACACGCCCGCTGTCGACATTCAACTTGAAATCAAAACTCGATCTTGTAGCACTCGGGACGGTGGCAGACATCGTGCCGCTTCGTGGCGAAAACCGCGTTCTGGTGCAGCGCGGTGCGATCGAGATTGCACGTACGTCGCGCATCGGTCTGAGGAAATTAATACGAGTGGCCGGGGTGCAGACGCCAATCCTGCCCGAGGACATTGGTTATCGGCTCGGGCCGCGATTGAACGCCGCGGGGCGTTTGACCACGGCGGAGAAAGCTTTGCGGCTATTGCTCACTTGCGATGATGCCGAAGCAACGATGCTTGCGGCAGAGCTGGACCATCAGAATCGCGAACGCCAGGAAGTAGAAAAGCAAATCTTCGACGCAGCGATAGAAAAGATCGATGGTCAGTATGACGCTGCGCGCGATGCGGCCATCGTCGTTGGGGCGCGTGGCTGGCATCCGGGAGTCCTCGGCATCGTGGCATCGCGGATTGCTCGAAGATATCATCGACCCACGCTTGTCATCGGCTTTGACGTGAAGGGACTCGGAAAAGGAAGCGGACGAAGCATTGAGGGGTTGAATTTGGTTGACGCACTGAGCCGCTGCGCAAATGGCCTGGACAAATTCGGCGGGCACGAAATGGCGGCAGGTCTGGCGATACGCGAGGAAAATCTCGACCTTTTTGCCGACGGATTTCGCAAGGCCGCGCGCGAACTTCTTTCCGACGAAGCGTTGCAACCCTGCGTGCGACTGGACCACGAGCTCGCGTTTACCGAGATCGATATGGATTTTCTGCGCTGGCACGAAATGTTGCAGCCGTTCGGAAATGGAAATCCCCAGCCACTTTTCCTGGGGCGCGAAGTCGAGCCGGTCGCGCCTCCCAGGGTAGTCAACGAAAAGCACCTCATCTTTCGTCTGCGTCAGGGCAATCGGCATCGCCGCGCAGTTTTCTTTGACGGCGTGACGAATCCACTGCCGCCAACACCGTGGGACATCGCGTTTCGGATTCGCGCGGATGAGTATGACGGTGAAACCCTGGTTGGCATGCAGATCGAAGCGGTGCGGCAAGCAGAAGGCCGCGCTTGTGAACAGTGAACAGAGTAAAGTCACGTAACCGATCACGGATCACCGATCACGGACCTCCAGACTCTCTGAAACCATTGCCCTACAGCGTCGCGGTTTCGCGGTCACTCGAGGAACTCAATTGGATTCCGCGGCCGCGCTTACTCGCGCTGAGGCGGCTGGGCATCGAAACGGCGGAAGATTTGCTTACGCATTTCCCGCGGCGCCACGAAGATCGAACTGAGTTCCCGCAGTTTCCACGCGAGGAGAGCGATGTTCCGATCTGTCTTTGCGGGGAGGTGGTCAAGACATCGCTGCGGCGTTTCGGCGGCTGGAAGAAAATTTTCGAGGCCACGTTGCAAGAATCGAACCCAAACGCTCTGAGCGAGCCGCTGGTATGCAGATGGTTCAACTTGCATTACGTGCAGAAAATGATCGCCACCGGTCACCGCATGGTGGTCTTTGGCAAGCCGCGGCTACGCGGAAAGCGAATTTGCATGGACCATCCGGAGTTCGAAGTGATCGAGAATGACGAGGAGATCTCGATCCATTTTCGCAGGATCACGCCGATCTACCCTGCAACGGAAGGCCTTTCCCAGCGCGTCTTGCGCAGCATGATTTACAGGCTGTTGAATGACCTCGCTTCTGCTGACGCTGGATTGGACACATTAGCGCCGCGCAGTCTTGTTGAGGGCGAGAGACGCGACGCCATTCGCGCGATCCATTTCCCGGATAGCTGGGAAGCGCGCGAGGCCGCCCACCAACATTTGGTGCTCACTGAATTCTTCACGATGCAAATGCTCATTGCGTCGCGACGCGCCGATGCCTCAATCCGACGATGCGAGAAGCACTGTGGAGCCGGGGCGCTGCTCGATAGATTCCTCAAGTCGTTACCGTTCGAATTAACTACTGCGCAATCTAAAGTGATCACTGAGATCCGGCACGATCTGGCAGCGCGTCATCCGATGAATCGCTTGTTACATGGCGACGTGGGTTCGGGAAAAACCGTTGTCGCCATCGCAGCGATGCTACTCGCCGTCGAGGGTGGCTATCAGGCCGCGTTCATGGCGCCTACGCAAATTCTGGCGGAGCAACATTACGATGTCTTGCGGCGTTGGCTCGAGCCGCTCGGCTTACGCGTGGCGCTGCGAACCGCCGCCCGGCAGGAGGAAAGCGGGCCATTGCCGCTGTTCAAGAGCGCTGTGGATTCGGCTCTCGAAGAACCACAAATCATCATTGGAACGCACGCGTTGCTGTACGAGAGAGTCTCATTTGCAAACTTGGGGCTCGTTGTGATTGATGAGCAGCATAAATTTGGAGTTGCACAACGGGCCCGATTAAGCGCGCGCGAATCAGCGCCCGACGTGCTTGTGATGACCGCCACTCCGATCCCGCGGACGTTAACCATGACTATTTATGGCGACCTCGATGTCTCAACAATCGATGAGATGCCGCGGAACCGGGGCAAAATCGTTACGGCTGTGCGCGATGGGTCGAAGCTCGGCGAGGTGCTTGCCTTTTTGCGAACACAGTTGGAAGCGGGCCGCCAGCTTTATGTGATTTATCCGTTGATCGATGAAAGTGAAAAGCTCGATGCGAAAGCCGCCGCTGCGGAGTACGAATTGTGGCGGGAGCGCTTGCATCCGTTTCGTTGCGACCTGCTCCACGGCCGAATTCCGGCGCCGGAGAAGCAGGAGATCATGGAACGCTTTCGAGGCGGCGAGACGAACGCATTGATCAGCACGACCGTACTCGAGGTTGGTGTAGATGTGCCAAACGCGACTGTGATGCTCATTGAAAACGCAGAGCGCTTCGGCCTCGCACAACTGCATCAACTGCGGGGACGGATTGGCCGTGGGGAGCACAAATCATTTTGCATTTTGCTCACCTCGGCCCAAGCGAAGGAGGCTTCTGTAAAATTGGCCGTTTTGGAAAAAACAAGTGACGGCTTTGAAGTGGCGGAAGCAGACTGGGAATTGCGTGGCCCAGGCGATCTGCTTGGCACGGCTCAGAGCGGCCTGCCGGCACTTAAGATCGGTAACTTAAAGACAGACGCGCATTTGATGCGACGCGCGCGCGCAGCCGCGGTATCGATTTTGGAAAGGGACCCGCGTTTGGAATTGCCTGAGAATCAACGTTTCCGGCGTTTAATTGTCGAACAACAGGGGCGAACTTTTTCTAACGTTAGCTAATGAAAAATTTTGCGAAATTTTTGCTTTTTGTCCTGGTGGTCAGCGCGGGGATTTCTTTGCTGTACGACTATCGCCTGAAGCATGGCGGTCTGAATTTACCTTCCGTCCGAAAGCCGGAAAAATACACCCTGGCATCGAATCCGAGCGTAGATTCAAAGCAAGTCGCATCCCTGGAGGCGTTGAATCGGGAGCGGCGCGCTCTCATCAATAGTGTGGTCCCGTCTGTTGTCGCTGTAAAAACATCGAAAAAGATCGGTGTCCGACGGGAATATGGGCTCGATCCTTTCGAGTATTTCTTCCGTACCCGGCCGCAATTTCGCAGCCCGCGCGACGAGACGCTCGTGCAAAATTCGCTCGGCTCCGGCGTGATTGTCACAAATGAAGGCCATATCATCACAAACAATCACGTGGTCGATCAAGTGGACGAAATCGAAGTGCAGCTAGCCGATGGGCAGACAAAAAGGGCGCGCCTCGTGGGTGCGGATTCTCAAGTGGATCTGGCTGTGCTTAAGATCGATAATCCCGGCGTCAAGCCGCTCAAACTGGCCGACTCAGACACAGTGCAACCGGGAGATTTTGTTTTGGCCATCGGCAATCCATTTGGATTCGAAGAAACGGTGACAGATGGAATCATCAGTTCAAAGGTTCGGCCCAACCGGAGCGATTTCTTCGGCGATTTGCTGCAAACGAATGCGGCGATCAATCCGGGCAACAGTGGTGGCCCGCTGATCAATCTGCGTGGCGAAGTGATCGGGATCAACACAGCAATTGCCTCGACCACTGGCGGCTCGCAGGGAATCGGGTTTGCGATTCCGTCGAATACAGTCCGCAATGCGCTGGAAAGCTTATTGAAGCAGGGCCGGATCATTCGTGGTTACCTTGGTATCCAGTCGCGAGCGTTGCAGCCCGGCGAAAGCGGCTCGGAGACAGATGGAGTGACCGTCGCGGACGTAGTGCCCGGATCGCCCGCAGCCCAGGCGGGCGTTCAGCCGGGCGACGTTATCCGCAAATTCGACGGGCGCGATGTAAACAATTTCACCGCCCTGCGAAGCCTCGTGGCCCAGACCCAGTTAAACAAACAGGTAGAGCTCGAAATCGTGCGTAATGGCAAACCGCTGAAAGTGACGACGCAGATCAAAGAGCAACCGATTGATCTTCAAAGCGCGGGCGCTTCCCCACGGCGGGGCCAGCCGCAGCCGCAACGACCGGGTCAACCAAACGATCAAGAAACAAGCGGCAGTCCTCTCGCGTCAATTCACGTTGAGGAGTTGACTCCGCAAGCGGCACGCCAGCTCGATCTTCCTAACAATGTGCGAGGCGTGCTGGTTACAGATGTTGATCCTGACAGCGGGATGGCGGAATTGCAAAAAGGCGATGTGATCGAGGAAATCAATCAACAACCGGTTACGTCAGTTGCCGATTACAACAAGGTCGCTGCCTCACTTGATCCGAGCCAGCCGCAAGTGCTGTCAGTTTGCCGTCATCGGATGCGCTCGTTTCTTGTCCTGCGTCCGCAGTAGTTGGTAGGGACGTCGCAGCGCGATGTGCTTACCTTGTCTACATGCGTCAGCACGCTATTGCGTGACGCCGACAAACGCCGGAGAGCATTTGCCAGAGCGCGTCGAGGACTCGGTTCACCGATGCTTTCACCGATTCGAAATTTCGGTTGTCGATGTAACGACTCAGCATTTCGCGTTCAGCAGCGGAATGCTCGCGGTCGGCCTCGATGTGAACAGTGAAATATTCGTAGTGCTTGGGTTTCGTGAATCCGTAATGTTTTTTGAGTCCATCGATCTTGGATTCGCAGATCGGCGGGATCTGACTTTCATAGGCATAGAGTGCCCCGAGACCTTCCGCCGTCGATCCCTGACCACAAACTGAGCGAAACGTGTCTATCAACTTTTTCGTCTCCCGTTGTTTCTCGGTCTGCTCAAGATCGACGTCTTCGAGACCGAGCCCATGTGCAAATTCCTTCCAAAGCTCCGGATGATTTGGCGAGCCAGCTTCTTCATCAATCAAATTGTTCAGTAATTGTTTTCGAGTTGCCTGATCATCGCAATTCGCATGCACAGCTGAAAGGTACGTCGGAAACGCCGCGACATGGTGATAGTACTGCTTGGCATAATCTGCCAGCGCCTCCCTGCTCAGCTCCCCGCGCGTCCATGCGAGATAAAATGGATGTTTTAACAGGTGTTTCTCCGCGATGTCATTGTCGATCTTGTCGAGATATTGATTCATAACATGATTAAGTGTGCTTATAAGCGCAGCCTGGATTGCTGCAAGTATTTAGTATGATTTCCTGACAATAGCCCAGCGTTTCAACGCTGGGTTAACCATGATATAAACAAGTGGAGTCCCGAAAGGGTCGAAAGAAACATGCATTCGTTTATTAGCCTTCTTATTCCTTGCGTTTGGACTACGAAAAACCGCGAGCCTCTCCTCAGTTCGGAACTGCGCGACTCGGCTCTGGCCGTATTTTGGCGGCATCACAAGGGAAAATAAAATGAAAGCGCTGGCAATTGGTGGAGCCGCGGATCGCGTGCATATGCTGGCATCATTGCCCGCGACGCTCTCCGTGGCGAAAGCAATACAACTTCTCAAAGGCAATTCTTCCAAATGGATTCATGAAACATTTCCGAAAATGCGTTCGTTCGAATGGCAGGAAGGATATGGCGCATTCAGCATTGGCGCTTCCGGTGTCGACGCCACGATCGCATATATCCGGGACCAAGCTGAGCATCATCTCACGAAATCGTTTCGCGAAGAATTTCAGGCGATGCTCCAGCGACATGGCTTTGATTATGACGAGCAGATGCTCGATTGATTCTTTCGTCCCTCTGGGACTCGACGTCGTTAACAAGCCTGCCCAGCCTTGAAAGGCTGGGCTATTTTCTTTGGCGTCTATCGGCGCCGGGGAGATGCGCTCACGCCGCTCGCAAAATGTGTTTGATGCCGCGCACGGGAATGACGACCCATGCGGGGCGATTGTTTAGTTCGTAGCCGATTTCGTAAACTGCTTTGTCCAGCAAATAGGCTTCGAGCATAATTTGGAGGTCTTCGCTGTTTTGCGGAATGAAGATGGCAGTGCCGATTGTCTTCAAATAGCTCTGCAGAAAGACACTGCCCATGTGACGATACCAGAGATCGGCCCAGCGCTCCAAAAATGGCACATCTTCTTTGCGCATGGCCGGTTGCCACAGCGCGCTGTAGGCGGCGTATTGGAACGATCGCATCATGCCTGCGACATCGCGTAGCGCGGAGCGTTTGAGTTTTCGTTCGCTCAGCGGTCGCGCTGGTTCGCCTTCGAAGTCCAAAATGACGACGTCTTTTCCGGTGTAAAGCAACTGACCAAGATGATAGTCGCCATGAATCCGGATTTTGGCGGCATTGGTGCGACGATCGAGCAGCCGTTTTTCGCGCGCCAGTATCTCTTGTTCGGCGTCGAGCACTTCCTTGGCTTCGTCGCGGAAAGCTGCCGAAAGGTCGCATATTTTCTTTTCCAAGAGAGTAAACGTGCGCCGCAGCGACGCCCGCATGTTTTGGTAAACGGAGCGTTGGGCCATCGCATTGAATGGCTCCGGTCGGAACGCCGGATCATCGGAATTCGAGGCGAGCGCGAGATGTAACTCACCGGTGCGTTGTCCTAGCAAATTTGTTTTCTCAGGATGAACGCCGCCGATCAGCTCATCGAGCAACGCGCCGGGTGGCGCCGTTTCATTCTGAAGATCCGCTTTGCGGCCCAGTACACGCTCGTAATAGCGGCCAACTGCATCCAAAGCGAGCGTCCAGACATCGCCTTCGCTGGCAACGGCGCGCTGCAGCAGACAAACAACAGTCGGTTCCGCTTTTGGCTGACGGTATTCGATCGCGCCGACAAACGCCGGCACATTTGGGAACTTGGTGTGCTCTGTGAGAAATCGAGTTATTTCAACATCTGGATTGATGCCGTCCTCGAGCTTGCGATAAAGCTTAAGGAAAAATTTGTTATCAAAGAGCATCGAAGAGTTGCTCTGCTCTGCACCCAATACCTCTGAATTCTCGAAGCTGACCGGCTGATCTGGTTCGATCGTTTTGGCAACTGTGCCGACAAGTTCGCCGGCTCGCGCTTTCATTTTCTCGCTACGAACGATCGCTGTAAGGAATTGTGAGCGACACTTCGGATCCCAGATGGCATCAAACAGAATATTTTCTTCAGTGCCTTCAAAACGGGCAATAATCGCGTGCGGTGCGGCTTGAGAAATTGAGCGCGCAGAGTCTCCAGAAGCGATCTTGATCGGGAGCGCATAAGTTTCCGTTGGTCCATCCAAATAACTGACTTCGACAAACCAAAGTTGGGCGCCATCGGCATCCTCCGAGATCGAAGCCCGCTCAACGACTCTCAGATTGCGAAAAGTCCGCGCCTTTGAACCGAACCAGCGACAGGTCTGAAGGTACCTGGGCAAAATTTCGCCTTCGATGGCAGCGCGTTGGCTATTGGCCAGCAGCGTCTCCAGCTCCGTCGGCGCATTGATTACTGGCACAGCTCTCTTTCTTGGCGCACGACGTCCGTCGGTCGGCGCGTGCAGGGCGAACCAATAATGCGCGTGTGGACCGAGCGTAATGACGTAACGGGATTTTCTAACTGGCCGAAACAGATTGCGGCTAAACACTTCCATCGGCACGTAGCCAGAGAAGCGCGAAAGGTCCAGTTCAGCGGATTGGGCAAAGCGCGAGAGATTCACTATCACCAGAATGATCTCGTCCCCGTACCGGCGAAGAAAGGCGAGAACCTTCGGGTTGTCGGGATAAAGAAATTCAAGCGAGCCGCGCGAAAACGCCTTGAAATTTTTCCGCATGGCGATGACTCGGCGTGTCCACCAGAGTAGGGAGGACAAATTTTTCTGCTGATTTTCCACGTTGATGGCTTCGTAGTGATACTCCGGGTCGATCGTAACCGGCAGATAAAGCTGCTGCGGATTTGCTCTGGAAAATCCGGCGTTGCGGTCCGGGCTCCACTGCATTGGGGTCCGGCAACCGTTGCGATCGCCAAGATAAAAATTGTCACCCATGCCGATCTCGTCTCCGTAATAAATGATCGGAGTGCCAGGCATTGAGAACAGGAGTATATTGAGCAACTCGATTTTGCGTCGGCTGTTTACGAGCAATGGCGCAAGGCGTCGGCGAATCCCAAGATTAATGCGAGCGTGCGGATCGGTAGCGTAAACTCGATACATGTAGTCGCGCTCCTCGTCCGTGACCATTTCCAGGGTTAGCTCGTCATGGTTGCGCAGAAACATCGCCCACTGACACTGCTCGGGAATCGACGGAGTCTGATCCAGGATATCGATGATGGGAAAACGGTCCTCCATCTGCAGCGCCATGAACATGCGGGGCATCAGCGGAAAGTGAAAATTCATGTGCGATTCGTCGCCGTTGCCGAAGTAAGCAGCCGCGTCTTCCGGCCATTGGTTCGCCTCCGAAAGCAACATGCGATTTGGAAATTTCGCGTCGATGTGAGCGCGGAGCTTGCGG
>DASTZJ010000232.1:0-3815 GCA_035764345.1 Candidatus Udaeobacter sp. | reverse complement strand
AGAGTCTTCCGGGAACAGATCGAGTCCGCTCTTGAGTTGTGTCGGCACCCGGCAAGACAACGGGGCGTCACCGTACACGAAGTTCGCAAGCACCTTAAAAAGCTGCGGGCGGCGATGCGCCTTGCCATTCCCGAAGTTGGTAAGGAACGGCATGCACGTGAGGATCGCTGCGTGCGCAAAATCGGACGGCTCGTTTCGGACTTGCGCGATGCGCAAGTGCGACTGCAAACACTCATTCAATTGCGCGACGAGACTGCAAAAGGCCCAGAAGACAGTCCATTTCCGCGCATCGAAGAATTATCGTCGCTGGAACGGGAAAGTTTTTCGGCGGCATTTGCCGGCTGGCAAAAACAAGCCATCCCCCAGCTGGAACGCGTGGAAGCGCGTCTGTTGAAATGGCCGCTTGAGGGTTTGACTTGGAAGCAAGTTTGCGGCGCGGTGGGAAAGATCTACAAGCGCGGCCAGCGCGGGCTCGTAAAAACAATCAACGACCCAGACCCGGAAAATTTTCATGCCTGGCGCAAGCGAGTGAAAGACATCTGGTATCAGTTGCGCATTTTGCAGCCGCTCAATCGCATGGTCCTGACAGAAATGGCCCACGACGCGGAAGTTCTGGGCGAGTTACTCGGGCGCGAGCACGATTTGAATTTTCTTTGGGCGCGCTTGGAGAAGGAAAGCGGCGATGAAGCGCTCCGCGATGAGCTCGCACAACTGGAGAAACTAATTCGTAAACGAGGCAAACGATTGCGCACAAACGCTCTCGAACTGGGACGGCGTTTCTACGCTGAGCCTTCAAAGGCTTTCGCGAAGCGCATCTCTATCTTTGTAGGTAAACGGATCTAACAGAGATTGATTACTCGTCCCGGTAGCAGTCGAGGTACTTGATTCCCGATCCGGTGTTGAAAATGACCACGCGCTCGCCAGAACCAATTGTGCCTGCGGAACGGAGTGATCTTAAAGCAGCGAAGCACGCGGCAGCCTCGGGAGCAACAAAGAGCCCTTCGCTCGAGCCCACGTCGCGCGCGACACGGATCATTTCTTCATCATCAATGGCGATGACGCCGCCGTTAGACTGACGAAGGATGTTCAGAATCAGGAAGTCACCGATCGCCTTGGGAACACGCAAACCAGAGGCGATGGTGTGCGCATCGGGAAATTCTGTGGCGGTTTTTTCTCCGGCGTCGAACGCGCGGACGATTGGCGCGCAACCGGCGGCTTGCACCGCGAACATGCGAGGACGTTTTCCGCCAATCCAGCCGAGCGCTTCCATTTCATTGAACGCTTTCCACATTCCGATGAGACCCGTGCCGCCACCGGTTGGATAAAGAATTGCATCCGGCAACTGCGACTGCAGCTCGCGAGCTCGCGAAGATTTTCGGTGTTGCCAGTTGAATTGCTCCACTAATTCGTAACCGAGCGTCTTTTTTCCCTCGACGCGATATGGCTCTTTGAGCGTGGACATGTCGAACCAGCCTTCCTTCGCTTTGCGCCGGGCGATCTCAGCGCCACAATCGGTGATTAATCCGTCGATCAATGTCACCTGAGCGCCCAACTCACGACACTCGATGATGTTTGCTGGCGGTGTATCGCGCGGCATGAAGATGTACGCTTCCAAACCGGCCCGGGCAGCGTAGGCAGCAAGCGCTCCGCCCGCGTTGCCGGCGCTGGGGACGGCGAGCTTGGTTGCTCCGAGATGTTTTGCCATGGATACGGCAACACTCATCCCCCGCGCCTTGAAACTCTGCGTCGGATTTAGCGATTCGTCCTTAATCCAGAGATCGATGTTGTCGCCAAATTTTTCTGCTCGCAACAGTGGTGTTCCGCCTTCGCCTAACGAAACGGGCTCAACATTGCCAGGCAGCGGCAGCACTTCGCGATAGCGCCATAATGATTTCTCTCGGGTACCGAGCGTCTCGCGCGTCAGCGTGCGTCGCGCACTGTCGAGATCGACGATTGCAAAGAGCGGTTTGGCGCAGGAAAGACAGAGATTCAGCAGGCGCGACGATTGATGCTGAAGACCGCACGCGCTGCATTCAAGGTGCGTCACAAACATGGGACAATAAAGCGTAGCACGTTTGCGGCCTGTGGTAGATTTGCCGAGATGGATTTGATGACGCTCACTGAAATTCGCCGGGCGGCACAGAATGGTGCCGTCTCGGCCCGAGTGCATGTACAAGTGGAAAGCGCCGCACCCAGGCTCACGCGCGAACAGCAGCCGTACTGCGAGCTTGCTCTGGCTGACGCGTGTGATCGCATGACGCTGCGTGTCTGGAGCGATCATCCCGCCTACAAAACCTGCAGCGCGCTCACGGCCGAAAGTTTCATCGAGCTCTCAGGCGAATTTCACCATCACCAGCAGTATGGACTCGAAGCGCGCAAATGGATTGTGCGACCGCTTACCGACCAGGAAAAAAGTGAATTGCTCCAGGGTCCGCCGGACTTGCGTGCCAAGCAGAACGCGGACTGGGAGTTTATTGAGAACGCGATTAAAACAATTAGCGATCCGCGCCTGCGCTCCTTGTGCGAGGCGTTCCTAAAAGAATGGGGTGACCGGTTTCGTCGCACGGCTGCCGCACGCAATTATCATCACGCCCGCCGGGGTGGGCTGGTCGAGCATACCGCGCAAATGATGCGCGTTGCGAAGGGCATCGCACCCCTTTATCCGCAATTGAATCTCGATCTTTTGATTGCCGGAATCCTCTTCCATGACTCTGGGAAACTTTGGGAGAACGCTCTCCCTGAAAACGGGTTTGTCATGAATTATGATGAGCGGGGCGAGTTGATAGGGCACATCTCAATCGGCCTTGAGCTCGTGAACGCGTTATGGAGAAAGGTAAACGCCCACAATGCGGAGGCGTGGAAGACTCTCGCGCCGGCCTCAGAAGATGTTCGCCTGCATCTTTTGCACTTAATCGGGGCGCACCATGGCGAGATGGAATTTGGTTCACCGGTCGCGCCGAAAACGCCGGAAGCCATGACGCTGCATTACATTGATAATCTCGACGCCCGTCTGGAAATGTTCGCCGCGGGTTACACAACGGCGAAACCGCTGGCGCCGCGCATATTTGATCGTGTGCGTCCGCTCCCGGGAAATTTAGTAAGGTCGCTGGAGAAATTTCAGCAGTCGCAGGATGGCACGGCGTGAGGCGAACTACTTTAAAGCTGGACAACTGCGCCGGTGCTCCGGCGCTTTTCGTCTTTCCTGTCGAGTCTATTTTGCCAGTTCGCGGAACCAATGCAACGCAATCGAGGTCTGCGCGTCGTTGACCTCATGGCCGCCGCGAAAAGTCCCGATTCGAATCCGCTTAAAGCCGGTTCTCTTGATCAAACCCACGACGGCGTATTGCTGCTCCAAGGTCGCGATTCTATCCTCGTGCCCGGCACTAACGTAAATTGGCGTATTAAGAAAGTCTGCGCCGGGCTGCAATCGCGCATATCCGTCACTCAAGTGATCTTCATTCGCGCCGGTCATGTAAATTCCGATGATGTGACAACCGTATCTCGCGAGAAAAGGCGCAACATAACCAACGCCTTTGCCTCCCCCGGAAAACCCTGCGCACGCCATCGGCCACTTCTCCGAACCGGCAAAGCTCCGGTGAAGCGCGTCGATGGCAGCCATTGTCATGGACTCGCGCCATGCCACATTGTCATTCTTCGCATGTTGCGGGCCGTCTCCCGCGAGTAACACCCAGCCTTCAGAAAGTCCGACCCTCTGGTAAAACTGAACGAGATCATTTCGATTCTGACGTTTGAAATCGCTCGTGGAGCACGGTATCAAAACAGGCCAGCTCTTCGTTGGATCAAAATTTACTGGC
>DASTZJ010000231.1:0-4144 GCA_035764345.1 Candidatus Udaeobacter sp. | reverse complement strand
TGCCGGAGCGCCAGATGGATGAATCATTTGTTTGAGCCAGATCGCGGAGTGTTGATGCTTGCCTTGTCTATCCAAGGCCGCGTCAACGAGTGTGCTTTTCCACTCGGGCCAACCCCAGACAATGGCCAGATATTCTTTCTTTAGTTGTCGCCGTTGCATCAGCTGCCCAAATCGGCGCGCGACATCAGCTTTCTTCGCCACCAAGACCAGGCCGCTGGTCTCGCGATCGAGCCGGTTTACGATTGATACCTGACCGCCTGCGGCAATTTCGAACGCGAAGAGTCCGCGTAATTCCTGCCACAAAGTTCGCCTCCCATCGGGTTTCGTGGGATGAATCAGGAGAAACGGCGGTTTATCGACAACAGCATAGTCGTCGGTTTCATCAATGATTTTGAAATCGAGTAACGGCGGCGACTCAATCATTTCATGGCAACGATAGCCACGATTGCCTTGACCTCATTCCCAAAACTGTTTTACCTAGCCTCTTTAACTTTTGACAGGAGCACGTGTTGGAACCCAAGGACATTAAAGAAATCAAAACCATCATCGATTTGATGAAGAAGAACGACCTTTCGGTCTTCGAGATCGAGAAGGGGGGGTTCCGCTTAAAGCTTCAAAGAGGTCCTTCAGGTCAGCCAGCCGCGGTTGCGCCGTTTCCAATGGCGGTTCCGCCCAAGGCGGCGGCAACGCCCCCCGAAGCTGCGCCTGTCTCACCCAAGGCAATCGAAAGCGTTCCGCTAAGGGAAGTTGTCTCGCCCATGGTAGGCACATTCTATCGTGCTGCATCGCCGGACGCCTCGCCCTTTGTTGATGTTGGAAAAACCGTTACGGAGGAAACAGTGGTTTGCATTATCGAGGCGATGAAAGTGATGAATGAGATCAAGGCAGAAACGAGCGGTGTCATCGCCGAAGTGGTAGCGGAAAATGGCAAGCCAGTGCAATTTGGTCAGGTTCTGTTTCGAGTGCGTTGAGGTAGGGCCGGCGCGCTGCGCCGACCGGAGGCCGCAGCGCGGCGTCCCTACCGGAAAAGCCGATGTTTGAAAAAGTCTTGGTTGCCAATCGCGGTGAGATTGCGCTGCGCGTGATTCGCGCCTGCAAAGAACTCGGCATCCGCACCCTCGCGGTTTATTCCGAAGCCGACGTCGATTCGCTACACGTGCAACTTGCGGACGAATCCATTTGCATCGGCGCGGCGCCTAGCACGGAGAGCTACCTCAAAATCGACCGCATCATGAGCGCTGCTGAGATTGGCGATGTCGACGCGATTCATCCCGGCTATGGATTTCTCGCTGAGAACCCGCATTTCGCAGAAGTCTGTGAAAGCTGCAATATCAAGTTCATCGGACCTTCTTCACAGGCCATGCAGGCGATGGGCGATAAGAATGCGGCCCGCGCTGCGGCGCGAAAAGCCGGCGTGCCGGTGACCCCGGGAAGTGATGGAATTGTCGAGACAGAGAGCGACGCCATCAAAATCGCAAAGAAAATCGGTTATCCTGTAATGATCAAAGCGGCCGCTGGCGGTGGCGGACGCGGAATGCGCATGGCGCACAATGAACCGAGCCTGCAATCAGCCTTTCACAGTGCGCGTCACGAAGCCGAGAAAGCTTTCGGAAATGACCAGGTCTATCTCGAGAAGCTCATCACCAATCCGCATCACGTCGAGTTTCAGATTATTGCCGATAGTCACGGCCACCTTGTCCATCTGGGCGAACGCGATTGTTCCATTCAACGGCGGAACCAGAAAGTGATTGAGGAATGTCCATCGCCGCTGATGACGCCGGGACTTCGTAAGAAAATGGGACACGCCGCTCTAAAGCTGGCCAAGTCTGTCGGCTATGAAAACGCAGGCACGATTGAGTTCCTGGTCGATCAGGACAGGTATTTTTATTTTATCGAGATGAATACCCGTATCCAGGTCGAACACACGATCACGGAGGAAGTTTACGGATGCGATTTGGTAAAAGAACAAATCCGTATCGCCGCGGGCGAACCGCTTTCCGAGCACGTCGCGAATGCAACGCCCCGGCTCCACGCGATTGAATGTCGTATTAACGCGGAAGACCCGGCGAAGGACTTTCAGGCAACGCCGGGCCGAATCGATTTCTATTATGCGCCAGGCGGTCGCGGCGTTCGAATCGATTCGCACGTTTACACAGGTTACACTGTGCCGCCTTATTACGATTCATTGATCGCAAAAATCATCACGGTGGGCGCGACCCGGATCAATGCTATCGAGCGGATGCGACGCGCGCTCGACGAATATTACATCACCGGGATCAAAACCACCGTGCCGTTTCATGCCGCTATCATGCGCAACGGAGAATTCCGGGCCGGAAATTACGACACCGGCTTCATCGAGCGAGTCATGTCGTCGGGTAAACTCGATCTCACGTCGCGACCGATTCGGTTCCACGAATAAACTGATTCGGCGCAAGCTTACGGCGCTTGGGTAACGTGGTTGCGCCCTCGCGTTCATCACGGTCAACCGCATAAATGTGCAATGAGGGTATCGCCAGCCAAGAACGTTGGCTAAGTCGCGCCCGAATTGCCTCGCCGTCAGGTACGAGGACCAGTTCTGTATCGGGCATCCGGTTGATGGTTTTCCTCCCTGGTTAAGCGAGAATGTTACAATTGCGTGACAACGCCGCGCGGCCTGGTAGAAATAACGCCGTCTTTCGACCAAGATGCTAATCAAACTCACTAAACGAGAACGTGCTACGATTTTGGCCGCTCTACGACGATGGCTAAGCTATCCAGCAACGAGGGAAGCAGACTCCATTGCGACAAACGGAGGGAAACATAAGCCGCTTGATAACGGCGAGATTGACCGGCTCTGCAAACGCATTACCGAACTAGAGAGGAAACCTGATGTAGCGTACCGCCATCGCCAATCTAACAATGGCGTGCGCGATCGAAAAGATCTAAAACTGCGAGATGATTGATGTACGCACGGCTCAGGATGGCGATCATCTCGGATTGGGTGACACAAAGAGTTAGCCCCACTTTGGGTAGCTTATGACCGTGCATGCGATCCGTTCGGGAGCGGAATAACCTTCTCTTTTGCTTCGTCGGCCGCGAGGAAGTATTCGATCGACTTGTCGAGAACTGTAGCGACGCTCGCACCGGTCTGAGCCGCTAGCTGTCGGAGTTTCCTTGCTGTCTTCCCGTCGATAACTCGATCGACGTTCACCCAACCTGCTGCCGGACTGCTTGGAGGATTTTCGCGGCGTTACCCACCGTCGGCGTGGAGTCCTCCGTTAATAACTTCTCTACGACCGGGCCAGGATAGCCAAACCCCTCCAAACGTGATCGCTAACGACCGCTTCCGTTGTTTGCATCACGCGAATGCGGGGGCCGACGGGACGCACGATGCTCGCGCTGGCGCGTTTGCTTTGCGCTGACGCGCGGCATGTGCGGTATCTCAGTCCGTTGAGGACGCTGAACTAGAATCCGCTTCAGAGTTGAGGCGCTTCCGATTCGTCCAATCGGAGACATTTCACATGGCGCCAACCCTTCACTGAAAACACATTTGCTCCCCAACGCTGGCACCGACCGCAACGTCCGATCTTCTGAATATTTGGCCGAGCTCGCCGTTGACCAATGTATAGTCGGTCAATGCTCATTGTTTTTGGCCTTCTTCAAATTGTTTTTTCACGTCGCTATAAGGGACCTCCCAATAATCTTTTTGCTCGGCATCCGGGTAATGCTCCTTTAACCAGATCTATCACCCGGCCAAGGCGGCGCCGAATATGTTCTTCAAACCGCCTGCGTGCTTGAACAGTGGCAGCAGACAGTCAAGGCACCGGGCCAGCGACTCCGAGCGTTTTAGCGCGTTTCTGTGCTGACCTCTACTCAATTCTACGGAAACTGGAGGGCGAAGGTCCCAAATATTTTGCAACGCCTTCTCGCCACTCCCCGGACAAAAATTATAGGCAATCGCCGTTCAGCTTTTTAGGGGAACTTCGTTTTGCCGTTTCCGGAGAACGAGGTGAGAAATGAAAAACCCCCGGAGCGGCGCTACCGCGGACAGGCGTCCTCCATACAAGACTCAAAAAGAGATCGCTGCGCAGGGTATCTTGGAGCGAACGACGCGTAGTAAATATTCCCGCGCGGTCTGGAACAAAACATTCGTTGCAATAATGAC
>DASTZJ010000230.1:0-2227 GCA_035764345.1 Candidatus Udaeobacter sp. | reverse complement strand
GGGAGCGGCCCGTATTTTTACCTGCCGAAAATGGAGAGCCACCTCGAAGCGCGCATTTGGAACGACGCTTTCAAGCTGGCGCAGGATGAGCTTGGCATTCAACAAGGCACAATTCGCGCGACGGTTCTAATCGAGACCATTCCGGCCGCATTCGAGATGGACGAGATTCTTTACGAGTTGCGCGAGCATTCTGCCGGGCTCAACTGCGGCCGCTGGGATTACATTTTTTCCTGCATCAAAAAATTTCGCCGCAAACCAGATTTCCTACTGGCCGATCGCGCAGTCATTACGATGACGACGCATTTCATGCACTCGTATTCGTTGCTTTGCATCAAGACTTGTCATCGTCGGAAAACTTTCGCGATGGGCGGGATGGCAGCGCAAATTCCGGTGAAGAACAATCCGCGCGCAAACGAAGAAGCGTTCGCCAAAGTGCGCGGGGACAAGGAACGCGAAGCTGGCGATGGTCACGATGGAACATGGGTGGCGCATCCTGGAATGGTCCAGCTCGCGACCGAAGCATTTGATCGCCTAATGCCGCAGCCTAACCAAATCGCGCGCCAACGCGACGATGTCGATCTTTGCGCGAAAGACCTGCTCGATTTCGGGCCGCGCGGCCCGATCACCGAACAAGGTTTGCGCACGAACGTGAGCGTGGGCGTGCAATATCTCGAGGCGTGGCTGCGCGGCAGCGGCGCCGTCCCGATTTTCAACTTGATGGAAGACGCCGCCACAGCGGAAATCTCGCGCGCGCAAGTCTGGCAATGGATTCGACATCCCGATGGAAAACTGAGCGACGGTCGCAAAGTGACGAAGAAACTATTTCGCGAAGTGCTGACGGAAGAACTAACGAAAATTAAACAAGCGATCGGTGTCGATCGTTTCGCCAAAGGGAAATTCGAAGTGGCGAGTGAGTTGTTCGATCAGATGACCACCGACGATGAGTTCGCGGAATTTCTAACGTTGCCAGGTTATGAAAAACTCGAATGAAACCAGCGCGCGCTGGCGCGGCATAACACGGCCGTATTCGTCTGCTGACGTGGAGCGCGTGCGCGGCACCTTGCGCGTGGAGCACACGCTGGCGCGACGCGGTGCGGAAAAACTCTGGCAACTGTTACAGAACGAAGATTGCGTCGCAGCCCTCGGCGCGCTGACCGGCAATCAAGCGATGCAACAGGTCAAAGCGGGCCTGAAGGCAATTTACGTGAGCGGCTGGCAGGTGGCGGCGGACGCAAATCTCGCCGGCCAAATGTATCCCGATCAAAGTTTGTATCCGGCGAACAGCGTACCGGCACTCGTTAGGCGAATCAATCACGTCTTGCAGCGTGCCGATCAAATTTACCATGCCGAAGGCAACATCGATATCGACTGGTTCGCGCCCATCGTAGCTGACGGCGAGGCTGGTTTCGGTGGACCGCTCAATGTTTTCGAACTAACGAAGGCAATGATCGAAGCCGGCGCGGCCGGCGTACATTTCGAAGATCAACTCGCGAGCGAGAAAAAATGCGGACACATGGGCGGCAAGGTGTTGGTGCCGACGCGCACCGCCATCAAACATCTCGTCGCCGCGCGTTTGGCAGCCGATGTTTGCGATGTGCCGATGATCCTGATCGCGCGCACAGACGCCAACGGCGCCGCTCTCCTAACGAACGATGTGGATGAGCGCGATCGCGAATTTCTCACCGGCGAGCGAACGTCGGAAGGCTTCTTTACAGTGCGCGCCGGACTCGACCAGGCGATCGCGCGTGCGCAAAGTTACGCTCCGTTTGCCGACGTGATCTGGTGCGAAACGAGCGAACCGAATTTGGCGGAAGCAAAGCGATTCGCCGAAAACCTCCACGCAAAATTCCCTAACAAGTTGCTGGCTTACAATTGTTCGCCGTCGTTCAACTGGAAAAAGAAACTCGACACCACCAGCATTGCAAAATTTCAGCGCGAACTCGGAGCGATGGGTTACAAATTTCAATTCGTTACCCTCGCTGGATTTCACGCGCTGAGCGCCAGCATGTTTAATCTGGCGCGCGATTATCGCGACCACGGCATGGCGGCGTATGCAGCATTGCAGGAGACGGAATTCGCCGCCGAACGCCATGGTTATTCGGCTACTAAACATCAACGCGAAGTCGGCACCGGTTACTTCGATCTCGTCGCCCAAATTATCGCCGACGGCAAAAGCTCGACCACGGCGTTGGGCGGCTCGACTGAAGCGGAGCAGTTCCGTTGAATG
>DASTZJ010000229.1:0-3323 GCA_035764345.1 Candidatus Udaeobacter sp. | reverse complement strand
AACGCACAGCTTCTCCCGTTAGCGCGTTGCAATAAATCGGCACATGAAATTTGCGGCAAAGAAGTTCAAGACCGCAGATGTGGTCGCCGTGTTCGTGCGTAAGAAGAACGCCATCGAGCTGCTCCGGGATGACGCCGCACTGCTCCAGGCGCAACACCAATTGGCGCGCGCTCAGCCCGCCATCGACAAGAATCTTGCAATGATCCGTTGCAATTAGCGCGCTATTTCCCGCGCTCCCGCTGCCGAGCATGATCAAGCTGAACACGGAACTTAAGTTAGCCGCGTTGCTTCAAGTTACGCAAACGGAAATCAATAAATTCCTCGCTAGGGCGCGCACTCGCCTCCGACGTACGGCGGCTGTACCCAGGACAAATTACATTCCCACGCTTGAAACTACGGCTTCCCATTTTCGTCGCATTAGTCAGCACGCAATTTTAAAGGCATTAGTTTTGGCGCGACCGACGTACCTGCAAATACTGGCAACATGGATTTTTGAAACAGTGGGGATTGCTCGCGATTCAAGACGGCGGCCGGCGCAAACCGGTGGACACGATTGCAAAAGAAACGCTGATCCGGATCATTGGAAGATCGACAAAGAGCGCAAGCGCCGGCCTTGGGCCGCGCGAGATTGGAGCCGAGCGCGCAGCAGTGTAGCTGCAGCCGGGATCGTTGATCCCCGGTCGCCCAGATCATGAATCGCAGCCACAGCTCGCATCCACAATTGGATCGCGCGCTTTGATCAGGTTCGATTAAGCTTCGGTTCTATCCGTTAAAAATCATCACGCCGCAGAAAGGAAAAGTCATGCCCCTAACCCGCCGCGATTTTCTCATCAGTGGTTCACTGTCTTTGGCCTCCGAAGCGTTTTCACCGCTCCTTGTCCGGGCTGAGAAGACGAAGCCGAGCGCGGCTGCCGACTTCAAAGACTGGGAATCAGTGCGGCGGGAGTTTGAACTCGCTCCTGATTACATTCATCTGGCCTTGTTTTTTCTGGCGTCTCACCCCAGACCGGTGCGGCAGGCAATCGAGCAGTATCGGGAAAAAATAGATGCAAATCCGTTCATTGCTGTTGACACCGCGGTTTTCGAACCGACTAACGAGAACATTCCGCTGCAGGTCTGCCGGGCCATCGCCAGCTACATCGGTGGCGATCCGCAGGACATCGCGCTTACCCAGAATACCACGACCGGTCTGGCTCTTCTCTATCACGGACTGCCATTGCGAGAAGGCGATGAGATCGTCACGACTACGCACGATCACTACGTGCACCACGAATCCATTCGACTCGCCACCGGGCGTTGCGGCGCGACCTGGCGCAAGATTCCTCTTTTCGATTCCTACAATTCGATTTCGTCGGATGAAATCGCGCAACGCGTTCGCAAGGCGATCGGACCAAAAACGCGCGCAGTCGGCGTAACATGGGTGCACTCCAGCAGCGGTGTGCGCCTCCCGATCGCGCGGATTGCCGAAAGCATTGCGGACGAGAATCGCCGTCGCGACGAGAACGATCGTGTGCTGCTGATCGTCGATGGCGTGCACGGGTTGGGAGTGGAAGATCCGAAGATCACTGCCTTGGGATGCGACGCGTTCGCGGCAGGCACACACAAATGGATGTTTGGGCCCCGCGGCACGGGGTTCGTTTGGGCACAGCCCGCAGTTTGGCAGAAAATGCGCCCGGTGATTCCTACATTCACTTCGCCGGACATTTTCGAAGCCTGGGAACAGGAACATGACCCGCAGACTCCGGCGCGCGCGGCCTGGTTTTCACCGGGCGGCTTTCAGGCTTTCGAACATTATTGGGCGTTGCCGACAGCGGTTCATTTTCATCAGAACATCGGGCCAGCCCGAATCACCGCGCGCATTCACGAGTTGAACGGTCAAATGAAGGAGGGACTCGCGCGGATGCCGCACATTCAGCTCTACACGCCGCGTGACGAGAAACTTTCGGCCGGAATTGTTTGCTTCGATGTAAAAGGGATTAAGCCCGAGCAAGTGGTGAAGCATCTTCTCGATCAACGCGTTGTCGCTTCAACAACTCCCTATCGCGTGTCGTATGCGCGCGTGGCGTGCAGCATCGTCAATACTCCGCAGGAGGTAGACACAGTGCTTCGCGCGATCAGGCAACTGGCTTAGTACGCCGAGCTCATCGACCCCGGCTACAGCGTCGCCGTAAGCGCGTCGATAAATTCGCGCGGAGTTTGGGCGTGCAGCAGCGCCGATCGTATAGTGTCATCTCTTAGCAGCCGGACGAGCGCCCCAACGCAAATCAGATAGTCATTCACTAACCGTTCTGGAACGCCGATCACAAAAATCAAGCGGGCGCGCGCTCCGTTTTGGCAGAATGGAATGCCGGCACGGCTGCGACCAATGCCAACTACAATTTCATCAACCAAATCCGTACGCGCATGAGGGAATGCGACGCCGTTTTCGACCACACTGGGGTGCGGTTGCTCGCGCGCTAGCACCTTTTCAAAGAACGCTTCCGGGTTATCAATCTTACCGTTTTGCGCCAGCAACTCGATAATCTCACGCAGCGCGTTTGGCACTTTCCTGGAGCGCAACCCCAGAATCACCTCTTTTTCATCGAGAAGATCAGTCAGCGTGATAGCCATCGGGAACAGAGAGATTTATTGGATTATCCGGCAAAGCCAGTTATCCAGTTAAATAAGGAGCCGTGGCAACTGAAAACACAGCATTAGGAGAATTAGGAGAAAACGAAGAGAGGACCGTTTCCTTCCAACGGAGCATTTATGATCCGGGTTATGTCAATGCGATGTCGCATTTTTATCGCGGTGAAATGGGCCGGATCATGGTGTGGCGGCAGCGGCTCGACGTAACGAGTAACTGGGCCATCACCAGCAGCACCGCCATCATTACCATCGCGTTTTCAACCCGCGAAGTGCCGCACATTATTTTCTTCTTCAACCTCGCCATCGTCTGGGTATTGCTGTGGATCGAAGCGCGCCGTTATCGGTTTTACGACGCCTTTCGCGCGCGCGTCCGGATGCTCGAAGCGCATTTTCTTGTTCCAATGGTGATGGAAAATCGCGAGATGCTTCAGGGGGAATGGAAAAAGCTCGTCTGCGAAGATTTGATTTTGCCCTCTTTCAAGATCAGCAAACTGGAAGCGGTGGGGCGACGCCTGAAACGTAATTACGTTTTCATTTTCATTTTGATCCTGATGGCCTGGCTAACGAAAATATTTTTGCACGCCACCGCGCCGATTAACGATTTCGTGTCGTTTTACCATGCGCTGCGCATCGGGCACATACCGTCCTGGCTGGTGGCTTTGATTTTTGCCGGTACATTTGTCACTGTGATTTCC
>DASTZJ010000228.1:0-10897 GCA_035764345.1 Candidatus Udaeobacter sp. | reverse complement strand
TTTTGCATGTTCTCGGAGGAAAGAGTTTCCTGATTCAACTTTTGCACTGTCCCTCGAAGATCGTTTAAAAGAGCACCACCTTCTCGTGTGATATCGTCGATGCCGGTCTCGCGCGTTCCATCGATAAACGCATTCTTTTGCACGTACGCGGTCGGTTGCCCATTCGGCGGGGTGACGGTGACAAAGCGATCACCAAGAAGACCAGAGCTTCCAACCGTGAATTTGCTGCCGAGCGGAATTTTCACGTAATCGTAGATGCGCAAGGGTACTGCGACGCCGGGACCATTGGGAACCAGACGCGGACCGCCGGAGACGCGACCGATCCTTGCGCCTCCCAGCAAAACATCGGAGCCTTTTAACAAACCGCTCGCATCCGCGAAACGAACGGTGAGTGGATAGTACGTCTTCACACCTTCACCAAGCCGTCCGAACTTTACGACCAGTGCAGCCAATGCGGCGCATCCGATAAAGACAAATGCGCCTACCTTGAACTCCAGACCACGTTCGTGCCGATTCATCTTTGAGTGAGTACTGTCAATCTTCGCAATCTTTTCGCAAGGAGCAGCAGTTCCCCAATCGCCGTCTTTTTCAGGCTAGCAAGCCGCCATTCCTTGCTCGGACCGCCCGAGTAGAAAATCCTGAATGAGCGGATCGGTCGATTGCTGAAGCCGACTCGGAGTCCCGTGAAAATAAATGCGTCCCTCATGAAGATATGCAATCCTGTCGGCCACATCGAACGCACTCTTCATATCGTGGGTGACGACAACACTGGTCATTCCAAAGCGCTGTTGCAGCCTGCGAATCAATCGGTTGATGCTGTCCGCCACTACCGGATCGAGTCCGGAAGTCGGCTCATCATACAACACGCAGGAGGGACGGCGAATAATGGAGCGCGCCAGCCCAACTCGCTTTTTCATTCCGCCACTTAAACTCTCCGGCATCTTGTCTTCTTGCCCCTCCATTTCCATCACTTCAAGCATCTCTGCGACTTTTGTGTGCAAAACCTTCGGATCGCGTTCGCCAGCTTCGCGTAATGGAAATGCAATGTTGGCCTCGACCGTCATGGAATCGAAAAGCGCGCCGCCTTGGAACAGAATGCCGACCTTTTTGCGAATCTCCCCGAGCTCGCGCTCGTTCATTCCAATGATGTTTTGACCCTGGATCCAAATTTCCCCGGCGTCCGGCTCCATTAGTCCGACGATATGCTTGAGCAAAACGCTCTTGCCGCCGCCGCTACGCCCGATGATGACAAGAGTTTCGCCTGTTTTCACCTCAAGATTGACACCGCGCAAAATTTCCTGTTGCTCGATTTTCTTTGCCAACGAACACACAGCGATCATCGGCGACGAATTACCCGCAGCTGGATGAGATTTAGAGAGCTCTGGAGATGGAGGCGCTTCGATCATCGCATTGCCCAGACTTTCAACCCTCACCTTGCAACTCTCAACCCCGAACGGCCTCCAGCCCAACCGGATTACTGGTGGCCCGCCGGGAAAATGATGTTCAATGCCATCGTCAGAAAGAAATTAACAATTAGAACCGCAAGCGAAGCATTCACCACCGCTTCAGTCGTTGCCCTCCCCACGCCCACTGCGCCCTCCCGCGCGGTAAGACCTTTGTGGCAACTGATGAAAACAATCAACAGCGCGAAACAAAACGCCTTGGTCAGACCCATGATGATGTCCTTGGGACGCGTCCAGTGGACCATGTTCTCAACGTAATAAGGGCCGTTGACATCGAGCAGATAGACCGCAACCAGGTATCCGGCCAAAATGCCGAACGCGATACACTCTGCCACCAGCAAAGGCATGGAGAGCATCATGGCCAGCGTTCGCGGCACCACGAGATAATCAATGGGATAAACCGCCAGCGCCCGGAGCGCATCGATTTGCTCGGTGACTTTCATCGTACCGATCTCGGCCGACATCGCTGCGCCAACACGTCCAGCCACCATTAACGCGGTCAGCACTGGCGCCAGCTCACGGCACAGCGAAACCGAAACCACCGCCCCCACGGCCGATCCCATTCCCAATTTGTTGAATTGAAAAAAAGCCTGGGCCGAAAAAACCGCGCCAGTGAATCCGCCTGTGATAATGACCAGGACTTGGGAAAGCAACCCGATCTCGACGATCTGATTGAGGAATAATTTCCACCGAAGCTTGTGCGTGAAAATGGAACGAAACGTGTCGCCAGCGAGCAGCACTAGTTCACCCAAATATTGAAAAAAGGAGAGCAGCCCTGCACCAAGGACGTTAAAGCAACGCGTGATCATCTTGCGGGCGCTATGTCGAATGTGATGGACGAACGAGGCAGAACGTCACCATTCACCTCGTTGTCTTTATTTCTCAAGCAGTCAGCGGCTCTGTCTTTGTTCTGGGTCGAAGCTCTGGCGGAATTGCGCCGATAAACAGAGGTTCAAGTCCAAGCTTGAGAAAAATTGCCCGGATCTCGCGCACGCTCAGTGTCGGTCGGTCGAACTCGAGATATATAAGATCGTGGTTCGTATCTACTTTGTAATGAAGGCCTGCAATTGGCTCGAGTTGAAGATCCAGCTCCAGGATTTTGTTTAGGTCACGCAAACCTCGCGCATACACTTCCAGTTCGATCATGATAGCCGGCAAGGTAGCGAGTCGGTCGTGTAAGCGCAATTCTTTAGCGCCTCGTTAGTTTGCGCCCAGCGCAAAGCTGCGATAAAAGATGTGCACTTGAAGGAATGAGACGCGTCACTCGCTTTTTGCTGGCAGGCAATCTCTTGCTTGGCGCCCTGTTTTTCGCCGGCTGCGAAACCGTTCCTCAGGGCATTCAACAAGCCAGACTCGAGATGGCGCAAAACATTGCGGCCGAACCCTCCGGTGATTATTTCATCGGACGGCGTTATTACAAATCCGATTACAAGTTCTGGGGCTACGTACGGCGCCCCGGTCAACCCTGGAGCACGGCAGAACTAGTGATGTTGAATGAAAAACAAAAGCTTGCCCCGGACCGTGAGCGTCTCGAGTTCGGAAGCGATAACAACTACGAATACAAACTTTACGGCTATTTCAGCGGCGACAAGGTTTATGAACCTGCGAGCAACGGGGTTTATCCTGAGTTCGTTTTGAAGGGCTACCAACTGATATCCACAAACCCGCCACCAATTTTCAAAAGTCAGTTCCGGGGCCACGCCACCGCGGAAGATCTCCGTTACGTAGTAGAAAAGCCTGAATGATTGTCTCGTCATTGTCATTCCGAGCCAAGTCGGGGAATCTCTGGCTGTTGCCTGTCGGACGCGCGTCGTTTAAACAGTTAGAGCTCCGCTCGACATGACAGAAGCCGCGAGCGTTTCAGAAAAAAAGGATCCTCTTACTGAAGAATTCCTGCGCTATCTCGCAAACGAGAGAAATGCTTCACCGCGCACGTTAAAGGCATATCGCCAGGCATTGACTGCTTTTCGCGCTGAAAACCGTACACCGTGGAAAAAATGCAGAGGAGACGATTTTCGCAACTATCTGTTCGCAATTACGAAGCGTGGGCAGGCGCGCTCCTACGTGCGATTGCAATTCTCTGCGCTGCGCACCTTTTATCAGTTTCTGGCAGCTCGAAAAGGGTTACGCGACAATCCTGTGCGTAAGATGCAATTGCCAAAAATCGAGAAGAAGCTTCCATTGGTTCTCACGCGCCAGCAAGTTGAAGAACTTCTTGCCGCCCCAACGCGCGAGGCGAAAACCCGGTCTGCGCCAGTTTGGATGCCGCTGCGCGATGTCGCGATTATGGAATTGTTCTACAGCAGCGGTTTGCGACTGAGCGAACTGGCTGCGCTCGATGTGGCTCACGTCGATCCTTACACAGAATCTGTGCGCGTATTCGGCAAGGGTCGCAAGGAGCGGGTGTGCCCCATGGGCTTGCCCGCGCTGGAAGCGATCTTGCACTATCGCGTTGCGGCGAACGTTCATTCGGGACCGCTATTCATTAATAAGGCGCGAAAGCGAATATCCCCGCGTTCGATCTGGCTGGTCTTAAAACGCTACGTTCGTCATACATCAATTCCAATTTCAATCAGTCCACACAAGCTGCGGCACAGTTTCGCGACGCACATGCTCGACCGTGGCGCCGATCTACGCAGCGTTCAGGCGTTGCTTGGGCATGCCAGCCTTTCGACGACACAAATCTACACCCACGTGACAACCGAGCGGTTAAAGAAAGCCTACGCGGACGCGCATCCGCGAGCGTGATTGTAGTGGCACTTGTGTGAAGCGCCGGGCGATCCGGCGGGTTCGTTCCTACCTTTACCTCAAGCTAGCTAGCTAGCCGTGGGCGCAGCTGCACTATTCTGCGGCTCGGCAACGTGAAAGCTAAGCTTCTCGTCATTAGCCATAACCTCGACGCGGTCCCCAGCCTTAACGTTCCCGCGGAGCAATTCTTCCGCCAGCGGGTCTTCGAGATAGCGTTCCACGGCGCGACGCATCGGGCGCGCTCCATATTGAGGATCATATCCTTTCTCGATGAGAAATTCCTTCGCGTTTTCCTTTAACTCAATATGGACGTCCTTGGCTTTGATACGTGTCAATACCTTATCCACTTCCAGCTCGACGATTCGCAACAGCTCCGGTTTGCCAAGTGAGTGGAACACGATGATTTCGTCCAGCCGGTTAAGAAACTCGGGCTTAAAGACGCGTTTGGTTTCGTCGAGAATTTTGTCCCGCATCGAATCATAATCATGTCCTTCGAGCGGGGCACCAAAACCCATCACGGTCTGTTTCTTCAGCAAGTCGGCTCCGACATTGGAAGTCATGATAATGATCGTGTTCCGAAAATCGATCTTGCGCCCTAACGAGTCGGTGATTTTGCCGTCTTCGAGAATCTGCAAAAGCAAATGCATGACATCGGGGTGCGCCTTTTCGATCTCGTCAAAAAGCACCACGGAGTACGGTCGGCGACGCACGGCTTCGGAAAGTTGTCCGCCCTCTTCGTAACCGACGTAGCCCGGCGGCGAACCGATCAGACGCGAAGCGGTAAATTTTTCCATGTATTCCGACATGTCGATCTGAATCAACGCGTCAGAATCGCCGAACATGAACTCGGCGAGCGTGCGGGCGAGATACGTCTTGCCAACGCCCGTAGGCCCGAGGAAGACAAATGATCCGATCGGCCGCTTTGGATCTTTCAAATCTGCGCGGGATCGACGCAAAGCTTTGCTGATCGCGGTAACCGCTTCGTCCTGCCCAATGACACGCTGCTTCATTTCGGCCTCCATCATGAGCAGCTTTTGTGTTTCCTCTTGCTCCATACGCTGGAGAGGAACGCCCGTGACTTTCGAGATGATGTGCATCATGTCGTCGGCCGTCACCACGACCTCTTTCTCTTCTCGCTCCTCGCGCCATTTATTTAGAATGGAATCGAGTTTTTCTTTAGTTTGCTTCTCCTTGTCGCGAAGCGCTGCGGCTTTCTCAAAATCCTGCGCCTTTATGGCCCCTTCCTTCTCTACCCGGATCTCCTCGATTTCTTTCTCGATGTCCTTCACATCGGGCGGTCGCGTCATGGCATTAATTCGGGCACGCGCGCCTGCTTCGTCCATGACATCGATCGCCTTGTCGGGAAGAAATCGTCCGGTGATATAACGATCGGAGAATCTAACGGCTGTCTCGAGAGCTTCGTCGGTGAGTTTCGCTTTGTGGTGCGCTTCGTACTTCGGACGCAGACCTTTCAGGATTAGAATGGCTTCATCGACCGTCGGCGCATCGACCTTTATCGTCTGGAAACGGCGTTCCAGCGCTGCGTCCTTCTCGATATACTTGCGGTATTCGTTCATCGTGGTCGCGCCGACGCATTGTAATTCGCCGCGGCTCAACGCAGGCTTGATGATGTTCGACGCGTCCATCGCGCCTTCGGCAGAACCAGCCCCGACGATTGTGTGAAGCTCGTCGATAAAAAGGATCACGCTCTTTGATCGGCGTATCTCGTCCATCACCGCTTTAATGCGCTCTTCGAACTGGCCGCGGTATTTTGTGCCGGCCACCATTAACGCCAGATCAAGTGTAATTACGCGCCTGTCCCGCAATAACTCTGGCACATTGCCGTTTGCAATCTCTTGGGCCAGCCCCTCGGCAATGGCTGTCTTGCCGACACCCGCTTCACCAATCAGAACAGGATTGTTCTTTGTCCGTCGGCAAAGCACTTGAATGACCCGCTCGATTTCATTGCGCCGGCCAATTACCGGATCGAGTTCGCCTTTCTTCGCCAAGTCAGTCAGGTCGCGGCCAAATGCGCGAAGTGCTGGTGTCTTGACGTCTTTCTTCGTCGGCTCGCCGCCTTCCTGGTCCGATTCGGCCGGTGTGAAATTTGGATCGAGTTCTTTGAGGATCTCGTTGCGCGTGCGTTCGATGTCGAGTTCAAGACTTTTCAGGACTCTCGCGGCGACTCCCTCGCCCTCGCGTAAAAGTCCCAGCAAAATGTGTTCGGTGCCGACGTAAGAATGATTGAGCGCCTTGGCTTCCTTACCCGCCAGCGCCAGCACTTTTTTGACGCGGGGAGTGTAGGGAACGTTGCCGACCATCTTGGTTTCCGGTCCTGAGCCGACCTGCTTCTCCACCTCCATGCGCACGGTCTCAAGATCGAGACCCATCTTTTGCAGGACATTGACGGCGACTCCCTGGCCGAGTTTGATAAGTCCCAGGAGGAGATGCTCGGTGCCGACGTAGTTGTGGTTAAACCGGTCGGCTTCCTTGCGAGCAAGGGCCAGAACCTGTTGAGCCCGGGGTGTGAAATTATTCATCGTTTGATGGCACGACAATCGCGTCACCACCCGACTGCCTCGCCATCTTACTAATATCAGGTTTGGGAAAGAGTTTCAAACGCTCGCGAATAATTTGGGCGCGCAAATGGTCGCGTTCTTCGGCGTTCAACTTTTGTTGAGAGCTTTTCTGTAAATGCGCCGGCTGCGTCTCTATGAACAATTCATCGATTTGCAGGCGTCGGTCTTCCGGAAACGCACCCAAGTCCATCCCGAGTTTGACAATCGAGAGCAGGTTGAGCGCTTCCTTCGAGGCCATTGCGTGCGCGTACGTCAAAACGCCGTACGCGCGACCGATCTGGTCCAAAAGCGTATTTGGTTTTTTCTGTAGCAACAACTGTCGCGCGTTGTGCTCCTTTTCGATGATTGTTTCAATTACTTTGCTCAGGCGACTGACGATCTCTTCTTCCTTCTCGCCAAGCGTGGTCTGATTTGAAATCTGGAAAAGATTGCCCATCGCCTCTGTGCCCTCGCCATAAAGACCGCGGACCGCGAGACCAATTTTGCTCACGGCTTGAATGACTTGATTAATCAACTCACTCAGGACAAGCCCCGGCAAGTGCAACATCGCAGAGGCGCGCATTCCAGTACCGACGTTAGTAGGGCATGCCGTCAGGTATCCGAGCCGGGGGTCGAAGGCGAAGTCCAGTTTGCCTTCGAGTGCGCTATCGATTTTATCGACGAGTTTAAACGCCTGTTTCAATTGCAGACCGGAACGAATCGATTGCATGCGCAAATGATCTTCTTCGTTGATCATGATGCTAAGGGTCTGCCGCCGATTCACGACGACTGCGCTGCCGGCGCCCTTGGCGGCATGCTCGCGACTAATCAAATGGCGTTCCACAAGCACCTGTCTGTCCAGCGCCGACAGGTCCTGCAGGCTTTCCGCAAACGCCTCCTGCATTTCCGGAAGCGCTTCCACGCGTGACCTGATCAACTCCAGAATCGAACTGCGCTCCGCCTTTTTCGCCCAACCCGGAAAGGGACGGTTGCGCAAGTTGCGTGCGAGCCGGACGCGGCTGCTGATTACGATTTGGTGATGAGGTCCCTCGCCCCGCAACCATTCTCCGGCAGTGGCCAGCATGTTGGAAATTTTCATGACGACTTCGAGAGCTCGTTTTCGAGTTGTTTAATTTGATCGCGCAACGAGGCGGCCGTCTCGTAGTTCTCGTCAGCCACAGCTTTCTGCAAGTGCTCGGTCAGGGCGCGCATGCGATGGTTAAGAGCCTTCGTCCGCTGCGCCCGCTCCGGAAATTTTCCGATGTGTTCAGTGCCCTTGTGCATCGCTTTTAAGAGCGAACCCAGGCCATCCCCGAACGTGACGTAACACTCGCTGCAGCCGAGGCGACCGGTTTTTTTGAAGTCAGCCTGACTAAATCCGCACACCGGGCATTTCTGGGTCGATGCTCCTTTTTCAATTTCTTCCGCGGCTCCGATGCCGAGTAGCAAATCCGCAAGCGCGAAGCCGGTCGGATCTTGTACACCCTTCTCCTTCGAGCATGCGTCGCAGAGATTCACCTTTTGCATTTTGCCTTCCAGAATTTGTGTCAGGAAGACCGTCGCATCATTGCATTTGCAAACGTCACACAACATCTCGCTTAGTTAGACCTTGCTGTTTTGGAAACATTCAACCCCAATATTTCCACGACGTTTCTACGTCAGAACCGGCTTTGCGCAATTTTTAAGCGAAAATTGGTGTGCCGGTTTCATGTGTCATTTCACGGAACCGCGCGATGATGCGTGCGGTGATAGGCCCTGGTTTTCCATTGCCGATCAAGCGAGCATCGGCCTTCACGACCGGGACAATCTCGGCAGCAGTGCCCGTGAGGAAGCATTCGTCGGCCACAAAAACCTCATGACGCGTGAAATCAGTTTCCTGAACTTTGATGCCAAGTTCAGCGGCTATTTCAAACACTACCGAGCGTGTAATCCCTCGAAGCGCACCAGCCGCGACGGGCGGCGTGAGAATTTGGCCGTGTTTAACGATGAAAACATTGTCAGCAGTGCATTCGGCAACGTTCCCTGCGTCATTCAACATAAGCGCTTCATCGGCGCCCGCCAGATTTGCTTCAATCCGCGCCATCACGTTGTTTAAATAATTCAACGATTTAACTGCCGGATTTAGCGCCGCCGGATTGCTGCGCCGTGTTGCGCAGGTCACGATGGTTAATCCCTTCCGATAAAAGTCCGCATGATAAAGAGCGATCGTCGCCGCAATGATAATCACGCTCGGAGACTTACATTGCGTCGGGTTGAGACCCAAATTGCCAATCCCACGCGTGACCAGCAGCCGAATGTAGCCGTCACGTAAATGATTTTGCCGAATTGTTTCCAGCACCGCCTCGGCCATGTCTCGCATCGTCATCGGAATTTCCAGACAGATCGAACGCGCTGAATCCCACAGCCGGAGAAGGTGTTCTTCCAGTCGGAAGACACGCCCGTTGTAAAAGCGAATTCCTTCGAAGATTCCGTCGCCATAAAGGAGACCGTGATCGAACACGGAAATCTTCGCGTTGGCTTCCGAGTAGAATTTTCCATCAATGTAAATCTTCGCTTCCTTGACGCCGGTTGTCCGACGCGGTCGACTTTCGACTGCGGGCTCAATTACTGCCTCGGCACCAGGCTCGTGAATTTTCGGTTCGTCCAACACCGTCGCATCAGTGGTTTTCATAATCGCAAGAAAATCTCCAACGCTTAAGCGAGCAATTCAAGTTGCAAAATGGAAGATCGTAAAGGGTTAAAGCGTTGAAGCTCGAAAGTGATCACCGGCCCGCTTGGAACGCTTCATCGCCTCGTCGCTTTAACGCCTTTCATTGCAACACGCCGTCTTTGATGTGCAATTGACGGTCACCGCGTGCTGCGAGGCGAGCGTCATGTGTCACCACGAGAAGTGTCATTTGCCGCGAACGCGTCAGGTCCAACAACAGATCAATAATTGCATCCCCGGTTTTTGAATCGAGATTTCCAGTTGGCTCATCGGCGAAGATGATTTCGGGATTATTCGTTAACGCCCGCGCGATCGCAACGCGCTGTTGTTCGCCTCCTGAAAGTTCTGCTGGCAGATGCTGCATGCGGCCAGCCAAACCAACGGCCGTCAAGCTTTCTTCGGCGCGTTCCCTTGCAGATTTTCCACCGATCATCCCCGGCAGTGAGACGTTTTCCAGTGCAGTCAGCTCCGGCAACAAAAAATATCCCTGGAATATAAAACCCATTTTCTGATTTCGAAAACGCGCTTGTGAGGCAGACGTACCGTTGTAAAGATTTCGTCCCTCGAACTCGACCGTCCCGGACTCGGGGCGCTCCAAACCTGCAAGGGTGT
The DNA here is from genome assembly GCA_035764345.1 of Candidatus Udaeobacter sp. Taxonomy (GTDB): domain Bacteria; phylum Verrucomicrobiota; class Verrucomicrobiia; order Chthoniobacterales; family UBA10450; genus Udaeobacter. The sequence goes on along the minus strand of DASTZJ010000228.1, from coordinate 809 downwards.
AGAGAAGCGTTGTCTTACCTGCACCCGAAGCGCCGGAAAGAAAGACCGCTTCGTTGCGCGCGACCTCCATTGAAATACCGCGCAAGACTTCGATCCGGCGAGAGCCCATTCGGAATGATTGAAAAAGATCGCGCGCCACTAGTTGCGGAGTTGCCGTTTCCATCGAGGAAAGGTTTGTCCTTTTATCTGCCGCAAACACAATGCGAATACAAGAGCGTCTCGCTCGTATGTACGCAGAAAGCCGCCGTTGAGCTAATCGACGGCGGCTTCCCGGTTAACAGAACTCTGTTAGGTCATTCCCAACGATTCCAGCGTGGGCTGATCAATTGCTGAGGTCATATACAAGCCGTTATCGCGCTGGTAGTCAGCGATTGCCGTACGCGTAAGCGGCCCGAGCAGGCCGTCCACGTCGCCTTGGTAATAGCCTTGCGCTTGCAGCGCAGCCTGGACGTTGGCGACCACTTGATCGGGTGGCAAGCCGTTATAAGCGTAAATCGGGCCATCATAAGCATAATACGCATTGGGCGCGTAGCCCCACGCCGGGTACCACCAACCCGCATTCCAGTAGTACCATCCACCGTATACAAAAACGACGCGGTTGTAATGACTCCCCCACCAATTCCTGTCGTGCCACACAGGTCTGTAATTCCGGAACGCCCAATAATTGCTGCCCTGCCAGTTTTGGCTTCCCCAAATTCGCCGGTTTTGCTGAAAGTTCACGGCGGCGACTTTTGTTGGACGCGTGTTGGACGCAAGATTGAAACGCTGCGCCTTGTATTTTTTACCATTCGCTTGAAATGCGGCGGCAG
>DASTZJ010000227.1:0-2218 GCA_035764345.1 Candidatus Udaeobacter sp. | reverse complement strand
ATCTTATCCATTGGGGAAAATTTCTGCCTGGCGGGGAGAGCCGCCAACCTTACGAGAGACAGGAGTCCAGTCAAACCGGCGTTAATCGCACAGAGTTTAGCTCAGCAGGTTATAGCGCCGCGAGCGTGCTCCGAGTCACCACGACTTTGGACCAATTTTGCTTCTAAATTCCTCCTGCCTCCTTCATCCTTCCTTGCATATGAAAATTCTTCTCGCTGGCATTCTTGGTGGCATTGTCATGTTCATCTGGACCTCGATTGCGCACATGTTCCTGCCTCTGGGCGAAGCAGGCATCCGCGAAATTCCAAATGAATCAGCCGTCCTCACCGCGATGCAAAGCAACATCGGGGACCAGAGCGGTCTTTACATTTTTCCCGGTTTAGGTGTTGGCAAAAACGCAACCCGCCAGGAAAAAAATGAAGCGATGAAACAAATGGTAGCGAAAGCCAGCGCCGGTCCGTCCGGGCTTTTGATGTATCATCCCACTCGACCGTTTAGCTTCGGCAAATTGATGGGAGTCGAATTCGGCACCGAACTGCTGGAAGCGATCCTGGTCGTATTCCTACTCTCTCAGACGCGCATCGCGAGCTTCGCCGGCCGGGTCGGCTTCGTTTTGGTCGCCGGAATCCTGGCCGCAATCGCCACCAACGTTTCCTATTGGAATTGGTACGGCTTCCCGCGTGTTTATACCGCCAATTACATTCTTATTCAGATCGTCGGCTTCTTCCTTGTGGGAATCGTCGCCGCGTTGGTGCTGCGGAAGACCTTAGCCCGCACCGCAGCTTGAGTCTGTCTCGGTCAGCTGTGCACTGGCTTCCTTTGTGCAACTGGCGCCCCGTAGCGCCGCAACCGCGAGACGAAGAGCGTTGCCTTCGTTAGGCCGGCGACAATTTTCCCCAAATAAAAAGCAAAATGATCGCGCCGATGATCGACAGAATTAAGCCCGCTGGATGAAACGTGGCACCTGGTTCCGGTTTGGAAAACAGGCGGCCGATCAGTCCGCCGACGATCGAGCCACCGATGCCTAGGAGAGTCGTCATTATGAAACCGAGATGCTGTACACCCGGCATAATGGCGCGCGCGATCAACCCGACGATGAAGCCGACAATAATGTACCAAATGATGTGTAACATAGGCTTGTTTTGGTTAAGCCTCAGAGGCTAACACGTTGGTCAAAGCGGAGGCGATCCTTTTCACGCGCGCCTCGGCGCAGGCGAATCACTGATCACGCTCCGTGTCTTTGCCACCAAGCTCTCGCACCGTCAGTGCCCGACGTCCGCTCGCGGTTCCGTACGTCGCCTCGGCTCGGTTGTCACTTCTTTTGAAGCGCCGTTCTTTCGATGCGTTGGCCGGAATCCATGTCCCGCCCGCGGAATTTAGTTTCAGGAATTTTGCGATCTCTTTTTCAGACAGATCTGTGCCCTTCATATGAGAATAGCTTTCCGAAACGCTCCGGTCGTTGGCAAAGATGACAAGGTAAAGGTATTGACCCTTATGGTAGAGGACGCTGACAGTTCCGTCGTCGCGCAACCGCCGTTGCACCAGGTTGCCATATAAATCGTCAATTCTGTCGGAACCATCGCCCAGGTTTGCCCAAGCCGGGCTCCACGCGGCAACAATGGTCAGCGCAACGATGAGAAATTGTTTCATATGTCATTCATGGTCCTTTTACTTCTCCAGATACTTCATTTGCTTTGTTCCATCCTGGCTGCTGTCGTCCGGCTTTTCTTCAATCAGTTCCTCTGCGGGGACGGTGTGAAAAGAAACCACCGTCCAATCAGCGTCCGCGCCAACGACGGGACGATGCCAAACATTCTGTGGAATTGAAATCCAGCGCCGCTCCAGCGGTGCCTCATGCTCGCCGACCAGGACATTCGACTGCCACTGGCCCCGCTCTTCGGTTTGCATATCGCCGCTCCCTTCGAATGTCATCATCCGTTGATGACTATTCGGATGGCGTTCCGCGCCTGTATCCGCGCCCGCACGCAAGACAAACACCCACGCGGACCGGATCTCACGCGGTAACGCGCCGCCGAAAACGGTTAACGGAATCGGTTCCCACGTCATTAACGCCTCTTTCTTCCGAGCCAGCTCCGCCCGGACGCGTTCGACAACCGGGCGAATTTGTCGGCGAACAGGCTCGGATCGCAAGATCGTGTCGACCGATTCAAGGCAGGTACGTTCTTCTGGTATCATCTGGGAATATTCACTATCAATT
>DASTZJ010000226.1:0-2156 GCA_035764345.1 Candidatus Udaeobacter sp. | reverse complement strand
TGCCGTGGATGCGGCAATTGCTGCAAACGCAACGCTCGGTCTGATGGAGCCCGTCTCCAACGGAATCGGAGGCGATCTGTTCGCAATCGTTTATAGCGCGAAGGAAAACAAACTCTACGGAATCAACGGTAGCGGACGTTCACCGCTTGGTTTGAGCTACGACCAGATGAAGGCCGAGCTGACAAAACTGCATCGTGAAACGATTCCTCCGACCGGCATGTTGCCAATCAGCGTGCCCGGAACAGTGGACGCCTGGGCGGAGCTGCACAAGAGATTCGGCAAACTGAAATTGAGTGATGACCTTGCGCCTGCGATTCGATATGCCGAAGAGGGTTTTCCGGTCACGGAGTTGATCGCCTATTATTGGGCGTTTGGTCCGCGGTTATATAAAGGATTGCCAGGGGCCTTTCTCGAGACGTACACAGTCGACGGCAAAGGGCGAACACCGGCCAAGGGCGATATTTTCAAGAATCCGGCCCTGGCGAAAACGTTGCGGTTAATTGGAGAAAAAGGTCGCGACGCTTTTTATAAAGGTGAGATCGCAGACAAGATCGACGCTTTCATGCAGGCGAATGGAGGCTTTTTGCGGAAAGCCGATTTCGAGAAACATACATCGTCTTGGGTTGAGCCGGTTTCGACGAGTTATCGTGGCTACGACGTTTTCGAGCTTCCACCAAACGGTCAGGGCATCGCGGTCCTACAGATATTGAACATCCTCGAAGGATTCGATCTGCGTGCTATGGGACGCAATTCGCCGGAGACGCTGCACACCATGATCGAAGCGAAGAAAATCGCGTGGGCTGATCGGGCGAAGTTTTACGCCGATCCGGCATTCGCAAAAATTCCGCTCGCCGGTTTGCTTTCAAAAAGCTACGCAGCTGAACGTCGCAAGTTAATGGACCCAAATCACGCGGCAAAGAAGGTCGATGCCGGCAATCCTGCCCTGAATCGAGGTGACACGATTTATCTGTGTACCGCTGACGACGAAGGCAACATGGTTTCGCTCATTCAAAGCAATTATCGCGGGATGGGCAGCGGGATGGTGGTGCCCGGACTCGGATTCATGTTTCAGGATCGCGGCGAGCTTTTCTCGATGGATCCCGCTCACGCGAATGTTTACGTCCCGGGCAAACGTCCGTTTCACACCATCATTCCTGGTTTTGTCATGAAAGATGGTAAACCGTGGGAAGCGTTTGGTGTGATGGGCGGCGGCATGCAGCCGCAGGGCCACGTACAAGTACTCACAAACCAGATCGATTTTGGTTTGAACGTGCAGGAAACCGGGGATGCTTCGCGCTGGCAGCACGAAGGCGATAACGAACCGACCGGAGAAAAAATGACTGAATCAGGCGGCTATGTTGAAGTCGAGAGCGGTATTCCGTATGAGACTGTACGGGAACTGCGCAAGAAAGGTCACGACGTCCGTTTCGATGTCGGCGGATACGGCGGTTATCAAGCCATCAGAGTCGAAATGCACGATGGCCGGCGCGTCTATGTGGGTGCCAGCGAATCACGCAAAGACGGGATGGCGGCGGGATACTGAAGCATTCAAAAAACGCCCAAAGCCTAATGTCGAACTCAAAGCTGAATTGTAGGGCGTCTGTGCCAGCCCCGAATGCTTTCGGGGTTCACAGAATGGAGCCGGCGGGCGCCGAGCGACATGGACGGGCGGGGTGCAGGCCGATTGAGCGGGAGCGAACGAGTCAAACGGCCTACAATTCTCGCGCAACCGCGTTAATTCTTCTGCCCTTTAAGTTCAGCGAGCTTCTCTTCGGCGTGAGTGACGTCGGATTTTTGTCCGATGCCGAGCTTAAGAAGCTTTTGCTGGCGACGTAAGTTTGCTTCTGCGGCCTCGAGCTCGGCGCGCTCACGTTTCGCCGCTGCGACTTGCGCGGCCTCGGTCAACTGCGCGAGCGCTGTTTTCACTGCTTCCAGTTCATCTTTGGTAATTTCGCCGGTCGCGAGTTGAGACTCCTTTTCGGCAAGTTCTTCTTTTGCGCGAGCGACGCGCGCATTTGCCAGATCCGATTCATACCGGACCACCTTCAACAGGCGTTGCTCCACTTCCATTTTTGCCAGCACGCCAATTTTCCCGAGGCGTTCTGCGCCTGCGGCATTTTGTTTTGCGCGTTCCAATTGCTTTTCCAAACGTGCCA
>DASTZJ010000225.1:0-2411 GCA_035764345.1 Candidatus Udaeobacter sp. | reverse complement strand
GTCGTGGAAATCCAATGCGCCAGCTGCATTTCCTGCGCTTGCTCGCCGACCATCACCAGCAACACGACTCCGAGGAGGATGCCGGTAGTGATCAGCATTTTCCGATACGGCAGACGCTGCTGAAGGACAAAGGTCAATACCGCTACCATCCCTGTCAGAACAATTCCCAGCAGCGCGCCTTTCAGCACCACGGCGCCACCCAGTCGCAGATTATAGCTTTGCAAAAAAAGCACGACTTCAAATCCCTCCCGATACAGGGAGGTGAATCCAAGCAGGACCAATCCGAACCAGAGACGCCGCCGGGAGATCTCTGCCGTGCGCGCATTTTCGAGTAACGCTTTGCGGCGGCGATTGTGGGCGCGAATCCAGCCGCCCCAATAGATTTTGTGAAAGAACCAGTTCATGATGACGAGCAGCACCACGACCGCGAGCAACCCGGTGGCGGCTTGCAAATCGAGTGCTGACATGTTGTCGCTGAGCGAGCCGACGATGCGGACTGCGATCAACCACGTGATTAAGCTGGCCACAAATGCCAGTCCCGCGCCGAGCGCGACTGGCCGGCGATGGCTGCGTTTGGCGCCCGTCATGCTCGCAGTGATTGCTGCCAGAACCAGGATGCATTCCAGTCCCTCGCGAAAGACAAGAATCCCAATGTCTAGAAATGCCACGGTCGGGCTGGTATTGGGCCGCGTCGGATCGGGCGCGCCGTGCGCAGTAATTCCCTGCCACACAAGCATCGCCACTACGCAAAGCGCAGCTACGACGATGCCGATGCGCAAAGCTGGCTTCATTTCGCCTCAAAGTTTATCACATGCCCGCGTCGGTGCTGCCGGTTGATTGCTTTTTTTTAGCGGCTGATTGCGCGCGGCCGGCTTCAGCCGGCTGTTTGCCGCTAATACTTCGATGACTTACGATGACCGGCGCATGCCGGAATATTTACTCGGTCATCATTTGAAAGGCGAGGGGGAAGCGGCTCGCGTTGATGTCGAAATTACTCGATCCCATGCATTGCCGGTATCTCCAATCGCTCGGTATCGTTAAATCAGGCGCAAGGACACTTGAAGTTGGCTGCGGCAATGGCTCGATTTCCGCGTGGCTTGCCCGGCAGGTCGCTCCGGATGGACAAGCCGTGGCCGTCGATCTCGATCTTTCGCTCGTTGATGAGCATTTGCCGAATCTGGAGTTGCGCAAAGTTGATATCATGGCCGGGCCGCTGGAGCCTGGGAGTTTCCGCCCGTGCGGTACTTCACCACGTTGCCGACGCCGAAAAAGCGATCGCCAATCTCGTTGCAAGCTTGCGACCCGGAGGCGCAATCCTATTGATCGAGCCGGATTTCCTTCCGGTCACTATCGCCGAGCCACAGGAAGTCCATATGTTCTGGAATAACTGGCTTGCATGGTCACGCGAGCGAGGAATCGACTATCAAATCGGTCGTACCCTGGCGCCGAGGTTGGCGGTTCTGGGTCTCGAGCGAATCGCTGGCACTGCTGAAACCGCAATCTACAACGGGACTAGTATGTGGGCGGATTATTGGGCAGAGACAGTCAAAGAGCTTGGCCAGGACTTGATGAGTTCTGGCAAGCTAACAACGCACTGAAAGACACCTTTCTCGGTTATTGCGCCGATCCCGCTTGGTGGACGCAAACGATCGCCTTTACTGCCGTTCACGGTTACGCCCCTGGCCACTGAGTAAATTGATTCGGTCCGCCTGCTTCGTCGCTGGCTTAGATGGTCAAGCACACCAAAATGCCTCCCGCGGCGCTGTTGTGATTTGCGGTGAAACGAGTAATTTTCGGTGGTGCAACGAGCCCGGGGTTTTACGTTAATCGAGATTGCTCTGGCCATCTTCATACTGCTGTTATTGCTTGTTCTGGCAGTGCCTAGCTTTAGCGGCGTGATAGCAAACAGGCGGCTGAAGCAATCGCTGGATGAATTCAACAATCTGGTGCACCAGGCGCAGGAGCGAAGTGTCGCCGAGCGTCGTCCTTACTTAATTGTTTGGGGCAAGAACAATATCATCGTACGGCCGGAAGCTTTTGCAGAAGATGAGGAAGCGAAAGCAAAAGTTGAGTTTCGTCCGCGCAGGGGAAGCACGCTACGACTGTCATTGCCGATGGCGTTGGCGGAAAAACATCCGGCTGAGTGGATTTTTTGGCCATCGGGAGTCTGCGAACCCGCAACTGTCCGCTTTCGAGGGCCCGCTGGTTCATGGACGGCGAATTATTCACCACTGACCGGGCGGCCAGAAATTACGAATTATGCGGTCCGATGATGTTTCGTTAAAGCGTTTAAGCGTTAGAACGTTAAAGCGGGCGAAGACGGGCCTCTTCAACGCTTCAACACTTCACCGCTCCAACGCGTTTGCCCTTTACGAGGTTCTCCTTGGCATCACGATTTTCGCGCTCGGCGT
>DASTZJ010000224.1:0-2707 GCA_035764345.1 Candidatus Udaeobacter sp. | reverse complement strand
TGGCATTGGAGAGATACGAACTGCCATCTCGTTGCAGAGCGACTAACAGGCGTTCATTGAAAGCATCGATTGTTTCGGGCGATTCACTTCTGAGCTGCATCGGCGCATGACGAAAGCAAAAGATCGATAGCTCGACCGGCGCGACCATCTCAAAGTCATCGCTGGCTTGTACCATCGACTCCAGGTAGCGCGCACATGCAAGATTGTTTTCAATCGCCTCGCTCAGTGCATCGAGTCCGACTCCTTTTAACAGCATCCACACTTTTAGCGCCCGGAAACGGCGCGACAGCTCCGGTCCGTAATCCCAAAATGCGAAGGCCTCGTCTGCCTGCTCCCCAATGATGCGAGTGTATTCAGCGTCTTGAGCAAAAGCCGCGCGCGCGATCTCTGGCGCACGATAAATCACGCAGCCAACGTCCACCGGGAGATAAAGCCATTTGTGAGGATCGAGCGCGATCGAGTCCGCCTGCTCAATGCCGGCGAACAATTTTCTCGCCGATTCCGCGAGAATGGCGAAGGCACCATAACTTCCATCCACATGCATCCAAAGTTGGAACCGGTTTGCAATCTCTCGAATGTCCGTTAGCGGGTCGACCGCGCCGGTGTTCACGGTTCCAGCGTTAGCAACCACGCAGAATGGGACGTAGCCGGCCTCAAGGTCAGCACTGATCTTCGCAACAAGATCGTCTACCCGGATTTTAAAGCGCTCGTCGACCGCGACCTGACGCACATTCTCCTGCCCAATTCCCAAAAGCACTGCTGCCTTGCCAATGGAAAAATGCGTCTCGCTTGACGCATAAATGCGCAAGCGCCCTGACGAAGGATCTTTTGCCTGCCGCGCGGCGGCGATCGCGGCCAGATTGGCCATTGATCCACCGCTGACGAACAATCCGCCGGCTTCAGCATTGAATCCAAGAATTTGCCGGATCCAATCTATCGTCAGACGTTCGAGTTCCACCGGCGCCGGCGCGGAACGCCAAACCGTGAGATTCGCATTTAGGATCGAGGCGAGCAGGTCGGCAAACGCCGCGAGCGGAGTCCCTGGCGATTGAACGTAGCCAAACATGCGCGGATGCGCATTTTGCCGGCTAAATGGAATAATGTCCTCGCGAAAAACCTTCAGCAGGCCGTCGAAGTCGGTTCCTTTAGTTGGGAGCGCGGCGTCGAGCCGGTTGCGAATCCTGCGTGAAAACATGTGACGATACACCCCGCGATCACGGAGGCTGCGGAGATAATCGGCCATGAGTTGGATGACGGAATTCCCCCAATCGCGTATTTCGTCTGCAGACGGATCAAGCATTTCCACCTAGTATGCGTCGCGCCGATGGCGTTGTCAGCCTTCGCCAACCACTTGACCATCTCATCAATGGATAATCTTTCAGTGTTCTTTCTCGCCGAGGGCGAACAATCCGGCGACGACGTCATGACTCGGCTGGTCACGTTCATACGCGCGGCGAAACAGACGCTGGCTTTTGCCATTTACGACATGCGATTCAGTGATCCGCTCCGGGCCCAATTAGCAGCGGCGTTGCGCGACCGGGCCGAGACAGGTGTGGAAATTCGTTTTTGCTATGACGCCGACAAACCGCCCCAGCCGGATCTTGCCGCTGGTCAGGACCCAGCGCCTGCGGGCACGGGCGCATTTGTGCAATCACTCGGTTACCCGTGGCGTCGCATCGCAGGAATGAAACTGATGCACAGCAAATTCGTCGTGCGCGACGGAAAAGCCGTCTGGACTGGCTCGGCCAACATGACGGACGACGCCTTCACTTTAATGGAAAACAACATTGTCGAAATCGACGCCCAGCCTTTGGCCAGTTATTACGCGCAAAATTTCGTGCAACTTTGGGAGAAGCAAAACTTCGAGCACACTGGCGACATCCATACCGAGCCGGTGCCGCTCACGTTTTCAAATCAATCAGCCAACGCGCGTGTAATGTTTTCGCCGGGCTGCGGTTTGGAAATCGATTCAGAGATCGCAAGACGCGTGCGAGCAGCGCAGCGCCGCGTTCGCATCTGTAGCTTGCTGATAAACTCCGGCACGCTGATCGGCGAGCTGGGCAATTTGTTGCGTCGCGGGCGCGTCGCCGTGGATGGAATCTACGATCGTACCCAAATGGAGCAGGTTTACGTGCAATGGCGGGAAGTGCCGCAAAACCGATGGAAAATCGGCGCGCTCCAGGAAATCATCGCGCGCGCCGGTCTGATCGGGAAAAACTCAACGCCTTACACGCCGGCCGGGCGCCACAATTTCATGCACAACAAAGTTCTCGTGATCGACGATACGGTGATCACCGGCTCTTATAATTTTTCGCGGAGCGCCCAATTCAATGCCGAGAACATTCTCTTCGTCGAAAGCGCGCCATTGGCCGACGTCTACAGCGCCTACATCGATCATCTCGTGAAGAAGTACCACTGACTGTCGCAGCCAGGTGCCGCGTTGCTTCTCCGTTCTCAGTTGGTTGCCGATTTCTGACCTTCTACCCTGGTTCACCTTCGGTCGGGCGTTAGCAATATCATCCGGACGAACTGCGCAATCGCGGAAACGAGATGCACAAAGAGCGCGGCGAAGAACGGCCAGAAGCGGTTCCAGAATGCGACATTGATCACTTGCAGCGCCATCGCGATGGACGAGACCACCAGTGCCGAATAAAACATCACCTTGCTCACCGACTGAAACTCAGCGGGTGGAATTGAGCGCCTCGGA
>DASTZJ010000223.1:0-3634 GCA_035764345.1 Candidatus Udaeobacter sp. | reverse complement strand
AAACGGAAGAGCTTATTTCACTGGGACTGCTTCGAAAATCGAACGGTAATCTCGTGCTAACTCGAAAAGGCAAGAGGCTGGCTGATTCCGTTGCGGAAGCATTTCTGTAGCCGGCATCGTTGAGGCAGATCTCTGAGATCCTCGCAGCCGACATGGCTGCCTCTACACTGGTCAATAGATATTTGTATCCGAGCTATAACCGGCATCGCCGCGAATGGAACGCAAACGAGCGCGACTGCCCCACTCTGATTCCGGTCGATTGATCTGGCCAAGCGTAATTTTTACCAGCCACGGCGCCGCCGCCAACGCGCCGACCGCAACAAGTGCAATCGCCGCTGCCTGACGGATCGAAGGTTTGATTTTGTCGGCCATCAGTATGCCCAGACCGATGCCAATGGCAGCCCGTGTGACCACCAGAAATGGGTCAACTGGCAGTTGTTGGGAAGTTTTTGAAATGGATATCGGGAGAGACATCGCCTACCATATACGTCGCGTTTGGGAAAAAGAAACGGCAATTTTCGCTACCGGGAAGATCCTCCCATTTTGCATCGACATGCCCAATTCGATATATGCGCTTATCCTCGCCGGCGGCAGCGGTGAACGCTTTTGGCCGCTGAGCAGGCGCGCGCGTCCCAAACAACTGCTACGAGTCGTTTCCGATAGGGCTTTGCTGGAAGAAACGTTGGCGCGCCTTGAAGGCTTTGTCGCGCCCGACCGCATTCTGATACTAACGAACACCGAACAGGAAAGCGCGGTTCGCAAACTGCTTGGAAGTTTTCCAAAAGAGAACATTATCGCTGAACCCGCCAAACGCGACACAGCTGCCGCAGTCGCGCTTGGGACTGGTTGGGTCGTCGCTCGCGATCATTCAGCGACGATGCTCGTTCTCCCGGCCGATCATGTCATTACAAACCTATCGGCTTTTCAGGAAACACTGGCCCTGGCCGTGGATGCAGCCGAGGAGACAGGTGAGCTGGTAACTATCGGGATCAAACCAACCTGGGCCTGTCCCGGATACGGCTACATCGAGCAGGGCAAGTCGGTCCGTTTACGAAACCGCCCAGACACCGATGCAATTCATCGGGTGCTGCGCTTTCGCGAGAAACCTAACCGTGATCTCGCCGAATCATTTCTACGAAAGGGAAATTTCCGCTGGAACGCAGGCATGTTCGTCTGGTCGGTGCCAACAGTGCTCCGCGAATTCAACCGTCACGCTGCAGAGCTGGCCGATTTCATTTCCCAACTGCACGCTCCAAAGAATTTTGAGAAGGCTTTGCGTGAACGCTTTAGCAAACTGCCGCGGATCTCCTTCGATTACGCGATCATGGAAAAGGCGGAGCGCGTCCTTGTGGTGGAGGCCAGTTTTGACTGGGACGACATTGGGAGCTGGAGAGCAGTGGCGAATTATTTTGAGAAAGACAGGCAGGGAAACGCCGCGAATTGCGTTATCACTGCGCTCGATTCCAGCAACAACATCGTTTTCGAGGAGGACGGGACAACCATCGCACTGCTTGGGGTTCATGATCTCATTGTTGTGCGAACGAAGGACGCGCTTTTGATCTGTCACCGACACGAAGCCGAAAAGATCAAAAACTTGATCGGTAAGCTTCCGCCCGAACTGCAATGAGCCAACGCGCGATGAATCCGATCTTGGCTCTCGATTTTGGTCGGGCGCGCATCGGGGTTGCGATATCTGATGAGTTACAGTTGTTGGCGCATCCGCTTGAGACCGTTCCAGCAAACGAACAGGCACCGTCGCGGATAGAGGAAATCGTCCGCGAAAAAAAAGTCGATCATGTCGTCGCGGGCGTTCCGCATCAAATGAACGGCCATCTCGGCACCGCCGCGACCGAAGTCCTCCAGTTTGTAGAAGAGCTGCGCACGGTTCTGTCGTGCCCGGTCGTTACCTGGGACGAGCGCTTAACCACCGTCGCGGCGCACCGCGCGCTTCGTGATGCAGGCAAAAAAACGCGACAAACCCGCGCTTACATCGATCAAGTAGCAGCTCAAATGATTTTGCAGAGTTACTTGGATCGGCGCGCCGCGAACGTAGCAAGCAACAGTGATCAGTGACCTGTGATCTGTGATCTGTGAGCAGCAAGATTTTGCTACCGATCACTTTTCACGAATCACCGACCGCGAGGATCGAATGGCACGCAGGCTGAAACTCGTCATCGCTTACGACGGCGCACCGTTCGCCGGTTGGCAGAGCCAATCTCATCGCAAAACGATCCAGGATCATGTGGAGCGCGCGTTTGAACGCGTTCTAGGCAAGCCGGTGCGCGTTCACGGCGCAGGACGAACGGACACGGGCGTCCACGCACTCGCGCAATGCGCGCATGTCGATCTTTCCGACGACCGTTTATCAGTCGCGCGTTGGACCAAAGCGCTCAATGCATTGTTGCCCCCGACGATTCGCATTCTTCGCTGCCAATATGTGTCGCATGATTTTCATGCACGGCTTTCGGCAAAAGGAAAAATTTATCGTTACAGAATCTGGTTGGCTCCTGTTTTGCCTCCATTCGAATATCGTCGGGCCTGGCATATCGTGTGCCTGCTCGATCTCAAAATTCTGAAGCACGCAGCCAAACAGTTTGTCGGTACTCATAATTTTGCCGGGTTCGCGGCCAACCGCGGCAAGTCCGGTCGCCGCGGCGACACGGACTCGTCCCGCCGTACGGCGAGCAAGCAGAAAAAAAGTACCGTTCGCACAATCTATTCGGTGCGAGTTCGGCAAAAAGGTCCTTGTGTGACAATCGAGTTCGATGGCAACGGTTTTCTCTACAAAATGGTTCGCTTAATCGTCGGCTCGCTCATAAAATGCGCGCTCGGCAAAATCCGCGTCGAGGATGTCACTGCTCGGTTGAACTCCGGTCAGATAGGCCCAGCGCGTTTTGCCGCTCCAGCCGAAGGATTATTTCTGGTTCGCGTGCGTTATTGACTCCGAAAAACAGGCGAAGAAGGCAGCTCCGAATTTGCTTTCGTCCTACAGATTAATGTTTTCGCCAAACTAAATAACCGGCTCCGCCAGCTTCCAGCGTGCCAAGCGGAAACGTAGCGCCGTTGCCAGACAGCCCAGACCATAGCGTACGCTTCTGCGAAAATTAATCGATGAAGCTTCCGGCATATAACGTGCGGGACAGGTCACTTCGCCGACCGCGCAACCGAGCGCGATGATTTGCGCAAGGACCTGATTATCGAAAACGAAATCGTCAGAATTCCGGTCCAACGGCAAGCGCTCCAGCAATTGGCGTGAAAAAGCGCGATAACCGGTGTGATATTCCGAGAGCTTCGCGCCGATGAGAACGTTTTCCGCAAGTGTCAGGAACCGGTTTGAGACGTATTTCCACAAAGGCATACCGCCGCGCAGCGCGCCCCCGCCAAGAATGCGCGAAGCAAGCACACACGGATAAAGCCCGCTCGCCACCAGCGCCGCCATCGCTGGGATCAGCTGGGGCGTGTACTGATAGTCGGGATGAATCATGATGATAATGTCTGCGTCCGCAGCCAGTGCGAGGCGATAACAGGTTTTTTGATTTGCGCCGTAACCGCGATTTTCAGGATGAACCTCGACCTGGACCCGCTCAAGCGTCCGCGCGATTGCAACCGTATCATCGTGGCTGGCGTCGTCCAC
>DASTZJ010000222.1:0-2510 GCA_035764345.1 Candidatus Udaeobacter sp. | reverse complement strand
GTTTTTTGCGCGCGCGAGCCGGTGAAAACAAACGCGGTGCCCAGTTATGAGATCGAATTGTTTTCCGAAATCGGGCAACGGCGTTTGCGGTTCGATGCGCCCGATGACGCGGCGGACATTGAAGAACTTGGTTGTTCCGCGAAAGAAAGGCTCCTCATCGGTGTCGAACCCGAGCCCTTCATGACCGAAGAGTCGGCAGAGGTACAGGAAGTAACCGGCGCCGCAGCCAAGGTCCAAGATGTCAAGGGGTGGGGAACGATCGAGCCAAAGATCCTGCGCGCGTTTAACGTTCACGCCGATCCAGTATGCTGCGTCTTCGTAAGCGTTGATTTTCCGCGCATTAGGCCGGTAGGGATAACGTTCCCGCAGGTTTTCTAATTCCGTCCGGTCAATGCCAGCCAGAATTTGACGCGAGTTCACCGGATGGGTCCAGCGACAAGCATTTTCCCAGAGGCTTTCTGCTACATCGCGGGAAAAAAGTTTTTGAAATTTGCGAGAGAGTCGCACGTCGAAACGATGCCGCTAACTGCTCGATAGACAAGTTTGCCGATGGCTCTACTCGGTCTCAGGGACCGATATCCAGTTGGATCAGGCCCGTGGAACCTTCATGGGTCATGAACCCGCTCGCCCAGCCGTTGACTGGATAGAAGTATTGCTCATAGCGCCACAACATTTCTAACTTTGCACCGGAGGGCTTTTTCCAAAGCAACCGATAATATAAATGGCGTTTCCACGAAGGTGATTGACCTGTCATGAAATTAAGTTCGAATGGCGTCGGCCAACTAAGGATGCTCCGGCGGATTTCGATGAAAGCATCATCGCCTGTGGGCGGCGCTGTAGCCAGATTCTCCGCTTCTGATCGCACCGAACCGAAAGCGAAAACTTTCCCGTGGTCTGCCAGACCAAGCTGATCATTTTTCGTTGTTCCAACACTAGGAGTCGGACCATTCCTGTCGTTTAGACTTAGTGCGAGATCGTTAACGTGAAGGATGCCGCCAGTTCCGTTACCCTCATACGTGATCGAATTAATTCGTGCTGATGTTATTTCAATCGTTCCAAAGCGGTCGAGCAGGAGTGAAATCCGGCGTCCGCCAAAGATCCAGGTTGCCAATATGACAACAACAAATGCGATGAGAATTCCAAGCGTGATCAGGATTTTGCGCATTTGGCCTTCTTGTTGTAGCCACGGCGCTATGCGCCGTTTGGGGCAAAACGAGCCACATTAAACGGCCCACAGGGCCGTGGCTACAGCTATCCTTTCTTGCGGTGAATGTAATCGTTTACTTGTTCCTCGAGAATCTCGAGGGGTAGCGCGCCGTTTTTGAGCACCGCATCGTGGAACTCGCGTTGATCAAATTTTTCTCCCAGTTCGTTTTGTGCACGCGCGCGCAATTCTTGAATCTTTAGCATGCCGATTTTATAGGCACATGCCTGACCGGGCGCGACGATGTAACGTTCTATTTCGGATTTAACTTCTTTTTCGCCCATCCCGGTTTTCTCGCGCATGTAAGCGATTGCCTGTTCGCGGGTCCAGTGCTTCGCATGAACGCCCGTATCGACGGCCAATCGGACCGCGCGGAAAAGTTCGTCACGAAGGCGTCCCAGATCTCCGAATGGATCGTTGTCGTACCACCCGACTTGTCTCGCCAGCCATTCGCAGTAAAGCGCCCAGCCCTCTATATACGCCGTGAACGGCATCACCTTGCGAAATTGTGGAACGCCTTTGAGTTCCTCGGCGGTGGAGAGTTGCCAGTGATGTCCCGGCACGCCCTCATGATACGCGAGTGTTGGCATGCTCCACTTGGGAACTTCTTTCATGTCGCGCAGATTCGCGAAAAAAATTCCCGGCCTGCTACCATCCATGGCGGCAATCTGGTAATACGCGCCCGGCGCCGTTGCTTCCTTAAACTCAGGAACACGGCGCACTTCAATCTTCGCTCGCGGAGCGGTGAGAAACAATTCTTTCGATGAACGTTCTGTCGCTTGCGTAATCAGTTCCGTGTATTTCGCCAAGGCGTCAGCGCGGCCTTTGTCATCGTTTGGATAAAGAAAACGTGGATCTTTTCCCAGCTTGTCCATCGCCTCTCCGATCGGTTGACCCGCAAAACCGTTCGCATCGAGAATTGCTCGCATCTCGCTCTCGATGCGAGCCACTTCGCGCAGGCCAAGCTCGTGCACCTCATCGGGCTTGAGTGAGGTAGTGGTGTTTTCATGCAACTGGTAGGCATAGTAGGCATCGCCGTCCGGCAATTTCCAGACACCATCGTCGGTTGTCGTTTTGGGCGAAATTTCACGGAAATAATCGATCAGTCTTTGATAGGCCGGATAGACTTTGTTGGTTATTGCCGATTCCACACGTGCTTGAAAATCGGCGCGATCAGCCTCTGTTAACTTGTCAATTTTAGCAGCGCGTGTCTTGAATGACGTCGCCAGAATATTTTCTGAAGCAGGTTTGCCGATAAACTCGGTCATTTCCTTGAGCACTTCCTCAACTACGAAACGCGGCGGCA
>DASTZJ010000221.1:0-2597 GCA_035764345.1 Candidatus Udaeobacter sp. | reverse complement strand
AGCCGCTCGAGCTCTCTCTTTTGCCGGCGTAAATTTGTCCCAAGCTCCGATTTCGATTCGAGTAGCTGGTCGACGTTTTCTTCCAAGCGGACCAGGTCGGCGTACATGGCAGGCGGCTCAGCCATGACGTGCAGCAATGTGACTGAAGCGTGCACCGCCGCCGCGAGCGTGCCTGTGAATTGCACCGCTTGCTCGATGAATTCTTTTCCGCCTGTGCAAACCAGAAAACGTTTCAGGTGTTTGCTTTCGCCGATTGCCACCAGCACCGGCGGTTGAATGGCCTTGATCACTTCGTAGGTTTTTTCCGAGCGCCAGTAATACCCGGTCGCGCCAGTCCATCGAGCGCCAACGAGAACGAGATCGTAATTTGTTTTGGATGTCTGATCGAGAATCTCGCGTACGGGATCACCGGCGCGCACGACGATATCCGGCCGAGCATTTTGTGTCCGGAGAGATTGCGCCTGTTTTTCGAGCGCTTCCTGCAGCGGGCGCTCATCGCTCGACTTTTCGGCGATTCCGAGAAGAGTGATTTCAGCTTTTAACGCACCGGCTAATAGTGCTGCGAGTTCGATTGCATTTTCGGAGGCCGGCATTCCGTCGCTGCAAATCAAGATTTTCATCGCTAGAGTTTATGACCGGTCATGAGCGTGTAGACGACGATAGCCGCGCCGATCAATGGCAACGGAACAAAGGAGAGCCGAATTTTCGGTCCCGCGAAATATTGTGTAGCGACGACGCCAATCTGCGCGCCGACTACCGCTCCGGTATGCATGACCAGCGCGATCAGAATATCCACGTTGCCTTTGATCGCATGCGTAATGGTTCCATAGCTGGCCGAAATGACGATTTCGAAAAGATCGGTTCCCACCGCGAGATGCGTGGGAATCCCCAGCACGTAAACCATCGAAGGCATCCGAATATAACCGGCACCGCCGCCAAGAAAACCGCTGAAGAGGCCCCCAACAAAAGCGACCAGAAGAATGGTCCAGAGGGAAATTTCTCGTATACCGGAAGTCGGCAGCGCGATCATCGGCCAAATTTTGATCCGTTGAATCATTTGCGTGACGGGTCCAAATGCGGAGCGGTCTTTCTTTGATTCAGCACCTTTAATCTTTTGGGGCGAGCGCCTTCTGTCCGACTGGAGCGTTGTTCCGCTCTCCCAGAGCATGAATACTGCGATGCCGAAATAGACGACGATCGCGACCCAGCTAACAACCGTGTTCACGTTGCCGGCGCGCTTCAGGGCCTGAATTAACTGCGCACCGACTTCCGCCCCGCCGATTGTTCCAATTGCCATGAGTAATCCGAGTTTGAGATCGACATTGCCCAAGGTGCGATGCTGTCTCGCGGCTACTATTGATTTACCGACGATATGCGCGAGGTCCGTTCCAACCGCGTAATTCCAATCTACTCCCATCAAACGCAGTGCGGGTCCGGCGATGAAACTTCCGCCGACGCCAAAGAACCCGCCCAAAATTCCAATAATAAACCCGACAACGGCCAGATAAATCGGGTTGATGTGTGCGTTGGAGATTGGAAAAAACATGAGCTATTTCCCGCGTCCTCGCAGGAAGCGAAACAAGAGTGTCGTCACGGTGTCCAGAACAACGGCCTGACCGGCGATGAGTAAGATTGCCACCACCGCATACATGTAACGATGTTGCGACTCCAGCCGATACAACCAATCGCCGAGGAGATGAAGGACCAGAAAGAAATAGCAGATGACGAGAACCGAATAGACCGCCAGTTCGATAGCAAAAGCTCGTAGACTCTTGGCGGTTCCCTTTTTCATGACGCCGAGATGATTGGAAGGTCGAAGTGTTAAACCGCGTAATGGCCAGACCGTTAAGTCGGTAAATGGATCGAGCGATAATGCGCTTTAGGCTTCAAGCTTTCAACGCTTTAACGATCTAACGTGCCAACGCCATCTGTCGGTTGCACGCAAGAGAGGAAACTGGCAAATTGAATTGCACTGGAGGCGTTTCCTCATAGCGTTCCACTTCACTTTTTTTTGGGAAAAAACCATGGCCGATGTCGCAAACAAATACGCCGAAAACGTACCGGGCAAATTCTACGTCGATGATCAATGCATCGACTGCGATTTGTGCCGCGAAACCGCGCCTGCCAATTTCAAGCGGAACGATGACGGCGGCCATTCCTACGTCTATAAACAACCGGAGACGCCGGAAGAAGAAGGACTTTGCAAAGAAGCGATGGAAGGTTGCCCGGTCGAAGCGATAGGCAACGACGGAGCGTAAATGGCAGGGCGCGACCGCTGGGCGCGCCGCAACTCGTGTGAATGCGGAAGCAAACGCCCAACGCCCAACGCCGAACGTACAACGTTCAACTGAAAACGTTCCCGTCGCACTGAGCATCGCCGGTTCCGACAGCAGCGCCGGCGCTGGCATTCAGGCCGACCTGAAAACCTTTTCAGCGCTTGGTGTTTATGGATTGACCGCCGTCACCTGCATCGTCGCGGAAATTCCCGGAAAAGTTTCGCGGATTGAGCCGGCCAGCGCGGAAATTGTTCGCGAGCAAATCGAAGTGCTCGCAAACAGTTTTCAGATCGCGGCGATCAAGACTGGTCTGCTTTGCTC
>DASTZJ010000220.1:0-5898 GCA_035764345.1 Candidatus Udaeobacter sp. | reverse complement strand
GCGTAAGATTCTTTCCAGTAATCGGAACTACTTGCTCGATGCTCACCGATTGGTCCATGAACGCGTTCGGCGGTACATTGACAAAGCGATGTACCAGTGTGTCGCCGCCCAGCCGCGGGTCGTCCCATGCCGCCGCCTGTGAAATCCGCGCCCTGGCAGCGTTCCATTTTTTTAACGCTTCCTTGATGGTCGCGTTGTTGGCCAGAACAGCGCTCGTCACTTCACTAAGTGACAGCGATCGTGCTACAGCTTCACCTTCGGCAACGCCCGCTGAAAGCTCTGCTGCGACTGCAAGAATTAAAGTTGTAGTAAGTGGTAAAAGGTAAGTTGTTTTCATTGATCCAAGAGTTGAGTTGAAGTTCAGGCATGCCGATTAGTGGGCACACCTCCGGCCTCAGACTCTTTGGATCAGATGAGACGGATACAGGTCAATGAGAGAAGCGGCGGCGAATGCGCCATGCGCTCCGCGCTCGAGAGAACGCGCGACTCTGTCGCGACGTCAACGGGCAATGCAAAAACAATAGTTGCAGGAATTGCTGCGACATTCTGTTGATCAGAACTCAGCTTCGCAACGGGCTGAGCCAGTGGGCCGGTACGCTGTTGCGATGTGGCGCAGCATGCTTTGTTTGCGCAGCAACCCGGCTGGCACGCCTCCGGACTGGGCGTGTTCGTGACGATGCACGGCGCGGCCGGCAATCGCAGCGTCGCTGCACACAGCGCCAGCGCGACCGCAACAGATACCGTGATCTTGCTAAACATCACCATCTCCATAGCACGATCAGGACCACTAGTCGAGTTCGACTAAAAACGTAAGCTCGCTGCGAATAGCTGGAATCTTGACGAGTTCCTCGGTGTGAGCCCGCATCAAAACGCAACGCATGTCCCCAGTTATTGGCAGCGTTATGCAGTGTGAATTTCGCCATGTCTGAATGTCGACTAACGACTACGTCCGGCTAAGGTTCTTGCGCCGAGGCGCACGATTGAGCAGCAACGCATTAAGTGTCACGGTAAGCGTTGACGCGTTCATCGCTAGAGCAGACCACTCGGGGCGCAGCAGCACCCGAAACGAGGGATAAAGAACTCCTGCAGCGACCGGAATTGCTATCACGTTGTAGATGGCCGCCCAGAAAAGATTCTGTTTGATCTTACCTCGCACCTTGCGCGCCAGTTGGATTGAACGCGCTACATCAGAGGGATCGTTTTTGACCAGGACCAAATCGGCTGTTTCTACAGCCACGTCGGTTCCCGCTCCAATTGCGATCCCAACGTCTGCTAGCGCAAGCGCTGGAGCATCGTTGACTCCATCCCCCACCATCGCAACCTTCCGGCCCAAGGCCTGAACTTTCCTTACCTCATTGGCTTTGTCTTCCGGCAAGACCTCTGCAATTACAGTATCCATTCCCAGTTGTCGGGCTACGGCATCGGCCGTGAACTTGTTATCCCCGGTCAGCATTATCGTTTGCACGCCGGAATCTTGCAGTAGTCTCACCGCCTGTCGCGCGCTCTCGCGAATTGTGTCAGCAACTGCCACTACACCTGCCGCATGTCCATCTATAGCCACATACATCGCAGTCTTGGCGTCGGCGGCAAGGGCGTTTGCGCGCTCTTCGAGTCCATCCAACGCAACGTTCTCGCGCATCATCAGTTTATCATTTCCGATAAGTACTCGGCTCTGTTGAACGCGTGCCTGAACACCATGACCGGGAATCGACTCAAAATTCTCGGACGGCGACAACTTAATACCTCGGGCTTGAGTACCATCGACGATTGCCTGAGCAACGGGATGCTGCGAAGGCTGATCAGCAGAAGCCGCAAAATGTAGCAACTCAGTTTCACTGAAACCGGTTGCCGCGATGACGTCGGTCAACGCTGGTTTGCCCAGAGTCAGCGTACCTGTCTTGTCAAAAATCACCGTATTAACTCCTGCCGTTAGTTCCAGTGTAGTCGCGTTCTTGAAAAGAACTCCTTCGCGCGCACCCATTCCTACGCCAACTGTGATTGCCGTGGGAGTAGCGAGCGCAAGAGCGTCAGGACAGGCGATGACAATGGTTGAGACCGCAGCGGTGAGCGCAAACAGGAATCCGTGGCCACCCAGGAAGTACCAAATAAGAAATGCGAGAGCACCAGCGCCGAGCGCTACGAAGACAAGATACTTTCCCGCAGTGTCTGCTATGCGTTGCGCCGGAGCTTTGCTCGCCTGCGCATTTTGGACCATCTGTACGATCCGCGCGAGCGCCGTGTCAGCGCCTATAGCTGTTGCTGTAAAGTTGAATGTACCCGTCTGATTCACCGTGCCACCGATGACGCGTGCACCGGGAGTCTTGGCTACCGGTATCGGCTCGCCGCTGATCATCGACTCATCCACGTAAGAAGAACCCGAAATGACTTCCCCATCAACGGGAACGCGATCCGCGGGTCGTACAACTACTTCGTCACCGACTACGACTTGTTCAAGCGGGATCTCAGATTCTGCGCCATTACGTTTTATCCGCACGGTCGCCGGCGCAAGCTTTAGTAGTGCTTCAACCGCCTTTCCGGTGGAGAACCTGCTGCGCATCTCCAGCCAATGACCAGCAAGATTGAACGAGGTGAGCATCGCCGCAGCGTCATAAAACACTTCGCCCTTAAAGATGAATGTTGAAGCCACGGAGTAGCCGTAAGAGACCAGAATGCCGAGCGCAATCAGCGTCATCATGTTGGCTTCGCCGCGTCTGAGCGCCCGCCAGGCTGCCGATATGAACGGCAATCCTCCCCACCACACTACAGGAGTGGCAAATAGAAATCCGAAAACGCCCGGCGAAATACCGAAGGGCGGCACGCCCGACAGACCGACGAACCTTCCCACGGGGGAGAACAGAACAATCGGGATTGAAAGTATTATCGAAACAATGAGACGTCGGAGAAAATCTCGAACCATCCCCGGGCCGTGGCCTGCATGCTCATCGTGCTTCATCTCGGCAAGGCTGGTCTCGCTACTTCGTGAAGGTTTCGCAGTCTCACGAGCAAACAGAGGAGCAGGCGGACGTGTTGCGATATCGCCTTGAGACTTCGGTTGTTGAACCTGCATTGTCTGATTACTCACAATCAACTCCTTAGATTATTTTGGTACCCACGATATTGGTGATCATGAAACGCCAGCGATGGCGCATCGGTGGGATTTTTTCATAACACCGAAGACGTGATGCTCCCTCTCTCTTTCGGGGGAAGACTTGATTGGACTTAGCATCTGCGGCGATGCGCGCGCGACACCTACGATAAGTAGGTAGGCTGTCCCTCGACCGAGGCAACGCTGATTGTCTCGCGAGTGGCATTACAAAATGCCACGCTTGCGTCGTAGCGGCGGATTCGCTCCGTCAAATAAGTTGCGCTCATGAATGAAAGCGATTCCGGACTTAACAGATATATGCGAGCGATCGGGCGGTTTCCTCTTTTGACGCTGCAACAAGAGATCGAGCTCGCAGAGAAAATCAAAAAGGGCGATGCCGAAGCGCGCAAGCGGATGATCAACTCCAATTTGCGGTTGGTTGTAACGATCGCGCACGATTACGCCAACCTGGGTCTGCCCTTGCTTGATCTGATCTCCGAAGGAAACATTGGCCTAACGAAAGCGGTCGAACGCTTTGATCCGGCGAAAGGCGCGAAGCTCAGCACATATGCGATATGGTGGATCAAACAATCGATCAAGCGCGCTCTGGCCGACCAGAGCAAAACCATCCGGCTACCGACCCATCTTGTCGATAAAATCGCAAAGGTGCGCCGCGTGTCGCTGCAGATGAGCGACGAACTCGGACGCGAACCGACCGACGACGAGCTTGGCGAAGAAATCGGCATCGCCAGCAAAAAAGTTGCAAGATTAAAAAGTCTCAGTATCCGCCCGGCTTCGATTGACGGCCCGATTGGCGACGACGATTCAACGGAGTTTGGCGAGGTAATCGGGGACGAGGAGGCGCAAACGCCGTTCGAATTGCTACGCCACAAGAACTTGCTCCGTGAAATGGACGGGCTCCTCGATGTGCTCGACAAACGCGAGATGACAATCATTTCTCAGCGTTTCGGGCTCGACGGAGGAGAGCCAAGGACTTTGGCAAACGTTGCGAAAAATTTCGGCATCTCGCGGGAACGCATCCGCCAATTACAAAACAGTGCGCTGGCCAAACTGCGCCGCGCCCTCAGCAAGAGAGAGGATCCGCTGGACACAGCGCCGAGCCTTGCCTAACGGACCTATCAAACTCCCCACGCTGTTTGCAGGCCGCTCATTTATCACAAGAATAGCGAGCTCGTATCCTCCACAGATCCCACGGCAAACTCGAAGCACTGACGACCGCCTTCAAGGCCCGCCAGCTGGCTTATGAAAGTCCCCTCACGCGGCTGTCATGAAAGAACCGATCTCCTAAATAGAAGGCGGTGCGCTGCAAGAAATTCAAGACTGCTAGCCGCGAGGAGGAAGAATATCCGCATGGCTCTTCGACCGAACGAGCAACGGGACAGTAGCGCAGATCTGTGCGCCTCCGGGCGAAAATATTTTGATGGGATTGATTTAGCTGTCAGCCCCGAGGTTCTATTCGCCGAGCCCCCTAAAAGTGGCAACGCCGGTTCCCTCACCCGCGGCAGAAAAAAATCCCACGTGTGTGGAATGGGTGCGAGAGAATTCCCGCTGAAAGGTAGGTCATGAAAATACAAACACCAAATGGCAGCAGCTATTTAAACAAGGTGTCGTGTCACGGCTGGACGCCGAAAACACGGCGGCATCCCAGGCGACGAGCCAGGCTAACGCCGACACCTTCGCCGCGAATCTCCGTTTCCTTCAGCAGGAAGTTGCCTTTCAGCGAGTGACCGCACCGTTCGCCGGCACAATCACGGTGCGCAATGCAAACGTGGGCGACCTCATCACTGCGAACAACGCGAACTTCGAGATGTTTCACATCCAGCAAATGAACCTGCTGCGCGTCTATTTTCGTATACCGCAGCTGGGAGCGCCGAACAAAGCTATGGGCCAAACTTTTAATGTTCAGATTGGAGCACAAAGCGCGACAACTTATCCAGGGAACGTGATTTCAACTTCCGAAGCGGTGTCGCCGGATTCGCGAACCATGCTTGTTCAGTTGCAGGTAGATAACTCGAAGAACGAGATTTTGCCTGGCAGCTATGCCACCGTTCGAGTGCCAGCAAACGTGCTAGGAAAGGTGCTTATATTGCCGTTTAACACTCTAATCTTCCGGGGCAAGGACCCGCAGGTTGCCGTCGTTGACGCCAAGGGCGTTGTGCAGTTCCGGGAGGTGCGCGTTGGACGAGACTTCGGTGTTCAAAGCGAAATCCTGAGTGGTGTCACTGAATCGGACGAAGTGATTGTGAATCCATCCGACTCGCTTGTTAGCGGTGTAATCGTTCATGTTAGCTCCTCTGCACCACAAGTAGCAACAAAATAGTTCTCGGCTTCTATATGGACAGTTCACAATTCAAAAGCGGCGCGGGGCGTTACGCAATATCGCGCTTCGCGATTGAGAACCATCCCCGATGGATTCCGATGGCTGAACTCGGCTCTGTCCGCGATTCGACAAGCTCAGGTAAAAAAAGAATTTTCGCGATCGTCTCGCGACCAATCGCTGCGGAGCTTAAGGGTAAAGCAATACGACGTATTGTGATTTTCGATAATCACCCGGACAGCTTGCGCTTGGTCTTAGAGTCTGACGTAGATTCAGACAACGATGACGCCGCGGCGCGATGGGAAAGGCGCGCGTCCATGATATGTGGATCTATTCTGATCGCGATCGTCCTAGCGGCGATGCTTTGGCCGGTATACTGGTAACTGCGCTGTAAGTCGAAAGAGCATTTGTGACAGCTTGAAGAGCAAACGAAAATGAAAATTGGTTTTGTGGGTCTCGGGATAATGGGCAGCCG
>DASTZJ010000219.1:0-4268 GCA_035764345.1 Candidatus Udaeobacter sp. | reverse complement strand
TGGTGGACAGGACGGGCACAACTCTCTCCGTAAATGCGTTCGGCGCGGCCCAGTTGGGTTACAAACGGAGCGAATTGGTCGGTCAGTCGGTACTAAATGTTTTTTACGAGGCCGACCGAGAACAGGTCCGGAAGGACGTGGAGAATTGTTTCCAAAATCTCGGTCGCACATTCAAGTGGGAAGCACGCAAGGTCCGAAAGGATGGGACGGTGATCTGGGTGCGGGAAACGGCCAACGCGCTTCTTCTAAAGAATCGGCCGGTTCTGCTCGTAGTCTGTGAAGACATCACTGATCGCAAGCGCGCCGAAGAAGCAGTGCGTCGGAGTGAGAAAGAGCTGCGCGATCTGATCGGAACCATCCCAGCGATGGCATTTGTCAAGCGCGCCGATGGCTCGAATGAGTTCGTTAGTCGGCAATGGATTGAGTTCTCAGGCTTGTCGGGCGAGCAGAGCCGGGGCTCCGGTTGGGCGGCAACGCTCCATCCGGAGGATCGAGAACAGAATTTGGCAAAGTGGCAGGCGGCCCAGGCTAGTGGGCAGCCCTTCGAAAGCGAAGTCCGGCGTCGCGACGCACGTGGAAATTACCGCTGGCTGCTCGTGCGCGCTGTCCCATTGCGAAGCGAACACGGCAAGATCCTAAAATGGTATGGCACGGCCATCGACATCGAGGACCGCAAGCGAGCCGAAGAAGCGCTGCGTGCGTCCGAGCAGCTGGCGCGCAGTCACGTGGAAGTCATGATGCGCAGCCTCGACGTGCTGGCTACTGAATCTGCGCCCGAGAAATTCATCGCAGAGATGCTTCGAACAATTGGCCAGCATCTGCACGCGCGTGGCGTCTTGCTGTGGCTGCGGAACCAGGAGGACGACTCGCTGCGCTTGCGTCTCGTGATTAACGATGACCAACAGGTTGCGCCGGACCCAGACCATCCATTCGTCAAGGACCCGCAGGCATGGAAAAGAAGTCCTCAGTTTCAGGAGATGCTGTTTACGAAGGGTCCGGTGGTGTGCGACGATATCGAACGGGACCCCCGCCTTGGTGCAGAACTCCGGGAATATCTGATGAATAGAGGCCGCAAGAAGTTCCTTGCTATCCCGATGTTTGTGTTGGGAGAAGTGCGCGGCTTCATTGGTATTCAGCATGGTGAACGGGGCGCATATCGCGCTGAGGAGATCGAACTGGCCCAGGCGCTTGCTCATCATGTGATGATTGCAGCACACGAGGCCGAAGTGGGTGAGCAACGGCGGCATGCGGTGATATTGGAGGAGCGTACACGGATGGCGCGCGATATTCACGACACGCTGGCACAGGGTTTTACCGGCGTGATAGTGCAACTGGAGGCAGTTGCCGACGCGATTTCGCGCAGCAAGCCCAAGAAGGTTAACAAGTGTCTTCAACGCGCCGCCGATTTGGCGCGGCGAAGTTTGAATGAAGCGCGCAGATCGGTTCACGCATTGCGCCCGGAAGCTCTGGAACGCGTAAACTTTTGGGAAGCGCTTAAGGGGATTATCAAGAATACAGCGGCGGCGACGCCGATCCGTACCAAATTAAAGTTGCGAGGTAAACTGCCACAGCTTCGTCTTGACTGGCAGGAGGACCTAATGCGCATCGGCCAGGAAGCTCTCACGAATACGCTCAAGTATGCTCATGCTGACACTTTTGAAACTCGATTAGTCTGCCACGCAAACAAGCTTCGTTTGGAGTTTCAGGACGACGGGGATGGCTTTAACGTTAAAGATCAACATGACGGTGTGGGTCTCACCAGCATGCGCGAGCGGGTCGCGCAAATGGGCGGCGAATTGAAAATCACCAGCGCACGCGGCAAAGGCACCAAGATCACCGTGGTATTGCCGTGTAAAGGGAAATCGATGTCGTGACAGCAAAAGGGAAAGCGGGCGATGAGTTCTACGAACCCAAAAAAAATCAAAGGCTGCGGCGAAGAGAGCGATTGGGAATCTAATGCCTATCGGCCGATGCGGCTCAGGTACGATCTCCGTTTGTAGCTGTTTAGAAGAAGCAACTCATAGGCGTCCTATGCTTTGGCTGGTGGCGGTTCCTCTAACGCCGCCGCCTTAGCTAACCGCCGCATGTGCCGAGGCGCATGACTGAAGTTCGCAGCGAGAAAGGTCTGGATGAGGTCCCACGCCAACTCCGGCCCTTCGATTCGTCCACCCAAACAAATCACATTGAGATCATCGTCCTCGACTCCTTGCTTAGCCGAGAAGTGATCCTCGATCAGGCATGCCCGAACCCCGCTGATCTTGTTTAAGGCAACTGCCGCGCCGACGCCGCTACCGCAAACGGCGACGCCACGATCCAGTTTTCGAGTCGCCACGGCTCGACCAAGTGGAATGACAAAATCAGGATAATCGTCGTCCGGGCTCAGTTCGTGAGCGCCGAAATCCGTCACCTCGTGGCCGGCGTCACGCAGTCGTGCAGCTAGCTTTTGCTTTAGCTCGAACCCACCATGATCCGTTGCGATCCCTGTGCGCATGTTCTTCCTTTCCTTTTTTATTCGGTTCCAGCGGCACCACAGTCGGTCAGGCACCAGCGCTTGAGCTTGCCGGATGCGTCCTGCTGGAATGGATGTGTCGCCGCGCTGCAAGCGCGCAAGCTGCCCCTAGCGCCACACTTCATCGTGCCTGCCCGATAAAGCGCGGTCGAGATAAGTAGCCGCGCTGATCAGTGAGAGGTGGGTAAACGCCTGAGGGAAATTGCCAAGGTGCCGGCCATCGGTGCCCAATTCTTCTGAGTAGAGACCAAGATGATTTGAATAACTCAGTAGCTTCTCGAATAGCAACTGTGCCCTTTCCAATTTGCCTGCACGAGCCAGACATTCGACGTACCAGAACGAGCAGGCTATGAAGCTGCCTTCCGTTCCAGGCAAACCATCCACGTGATTACGTTCCACATCGTACCGACGGACCAGCGTATCTTCGATCAATTGTTTCTCGATTGCTCGCAAGCTTGAGAGCCACATAGGGTCGACGGGGCTAATGAATCTCATCATTGGCATGAGCAGCGCTGAGGCGTCTACATTTTTTGTGCCCTTTGCCTGCACGAACGCCTGCAACTCTTCATCCCAGAAGTTTGTAAAGATATCGTTGCGTATTTCATCTCTCGTGCGATGCCAGACATCGACGGGTCCAGGGAACGAGCGTTTCAATGAGAGGCGGACGGCGCGATCGAATGCAACCCAGCACATGAAACGTGAGTGCAGGAATTCCTTTTGTCCGCCGCGAACCTCCCAGATTCCCTCGTCAGGTCGCCGCCAATTCCTGCCGAGCCAATCTAAGAGGCGGTGCACGTTCTGCCACTCTTGATGAGAGCTGGCGCGACCATATTTGTTGGCGAGGTAAACGGCGTCCATCATCTCGCCATAAATGTCGAGTTGCAGCTGGTTGTAAGCGCCATTGCCGATGCGCACCGGACGCGAATTCTCGTAGCCGCTTAGGTGATCGAGTGAGATCTCCTCCAGGTCCTGCCTGCCATCGACGCCGTACATTACCTGCAACGGCCCTCGCTGAGCATCGTCACCCAAACGGTCCTTTATCCAATCAATAAATGATTCGGTCTCATCGACGAAGCCAAGACGGATGAGCGCGTAGAGCGTGAAGCTCGCATCGCGCAACCACGTGTATCTATAGTCCCAGTTTCGAACTCCCCGAATGCTCTCTGGCAACGAAAACGTAGGTGCCGCGATCAGCGAGCCGTGTTCGCGACTAATGAGGAGTTTCAGTAGCAAAGCTGACCGCTCGACCATCTCCCGCCAGCGACCTTTGTACTTTGACTTGCCTATCCACGACTTCCAAACCTGTGCTGTCTGAAGACAATTGTATTCAGCGGCTCTGGGATCCGGGTGGTGCCCGTCAGGACACAGACCACTCAGCACAAATGCAGCTTTTTCGCCGGCGTCCAAGGTGAAGTTGGAGATTACGTCCCCGGCTTGCCTGGTCAGTGGGGCATCCGAGTACAGCGACATCGGAGGGCACTTGCTCTCTTCAGGAAAGAACGTGGCGCATTGGGGCGAGAACTCCAGTCGGTGCGCAGATGTCGCGTACTTGAAACGTGGCTGGCAGCACATTTCGAATCGGACATTGCCGCGGATTACCGAGACAAGGCGCACGATTTGATTCGGATGACCTGCGTCGTCGTGGATGGGCATGCAGTCCATCACTTCAACCACGCCTTCTTCGGCCAGGAAGCGAGTTAGCAGAATGTTGGTATCCGGCAAATAAAGTTGCCGTGCCCGCATGTTCGCCATCCGAGGT
>DASTZJ010000218.1:0-4878 GCA_035764345.1 Candidatus Udaeobacter sp. | reverse complement strand
CGCCCTGGTGGGCGCAACCGGCGCTGGTAAGTCGACACTGGTGAATCTGCTCGTGCGTTTCTACGAATTCACCAATGGGCAAATTTACATCGATGGGAAACCGATTCGCGAATATGGCCTGCGTGCGTTACGCGAGGGGATCGGTGTGGTGACGCAGGAAAGTTTTTTGTTTAATGGATCGATTCGCGAAAACCTGCTCATGGGGAAACCGCAAGCGACTGATGCGGAATTATGGCGCGCAGTGGTTGCGGCAAACGCGCAGCAATTTATCCGACGTTTACCTGACGGCTTGGAAAGTGTCGTGGGCGAGCGGGGAGTGAAATTGAGCGTAGGCGAAAAACAACGACTCTCCATTGCGCGCGCGCTGTTGAAAGATCCGCCGATTTTGATTCTTGATGAAGCGACTGCGAGTGTTGACACTGCGACAGAGCGCTTGATTCAGGAAGCGCTCGAGCGCCTGATGGCAAACCGTACATCGATTGTCATTGCGCATCGGCTTTCCACCATTGTGCGTGCGGACCAAATTCTGGTACTCGATCATGGCCGGATCATCGAGCGCGGCACACACGAGAAATTGCTGACGCTCGGTGGAAAATATGCGCGGCTATGCCAGCAAAGTCTGCTCGAAACTTCCCCGCTACGGGAGACAGAGCCGCCCGCAGAAATTGTCGCTTCACAGACAGTCGAGACCGAGGAACAACTGCCGGTCTGCTGATGTAGAGACTTCTGTGGGTGCAGCCAGGAGACTCGTCCGCGCGGTCTTTATTTAACGAAGTGAAACTTCATTGAGTACACCCGCCTCTCCAGGCCTCGGCGTGGTAGGCAGGTCAAAGATCTATGTTCCGACACGCTGGACGACTGCGTCATATTTTTCTTTCAGCTCAGCGTATCGCCGCTCGGCTTCCATCAGAGCGCGGCGCTCTTCTTCCAAGCTTTGTTCGAGATCACGAATCTGTTCCTGGAGGCGAAACGACATTCGCGCCACCGCTGGTCCAATGGGATCGCCCAATTGAATTTCGGTTTGGGCTTCCCCGGCATCTGCTTGTCCCGTTTCCCACAACTGGGGCATCTCCTGAATCTTGCACCTACCGCCGTTCAGAGTGTTGATGACGAGAGTTTCGCCATCGATTTCGCCGAGCCGAATAAATTCCTGCAGGGCGCCTAGGGTCGTCGGGCCGTAATAATGCTCACTCGTAAGCTCGACTAACCAGTCCATACCGAGCTGTGGCAGCATCGGCGCTTTCACCCAGGTGTTCTGGTCGTTAGAAAGCGTATCATGTGGCGCGATTTGCGCCGTGGCTGCCCAGCGCGCGATTTGATCAAAACGCACCGGACCAAAGGTGCTTCCATCTTCGTGCTTGCGTAGAAACCAACTTTGGTTCACAAGCCTTGTATCACTCTGTTGGCGATGGCGAACTGGAAGCCGCCGGCGACGCAGCCGGGATAATTATGGTCTGTCCGGCCTGCAGTTTTCGGCCATCTTCGATATGATTAGCGTTTTGCAGCTCTTCCACGCTAACCTTGTACATTTTGGCGATAGAAGTGAGTGTCTCGCCACGTGCGACGATGTGAGTGTTCGCACCAGCTGGATGCACTGGAGACCCAGCTGCAGCGGCGGGGCTGGTTGCCGAAGGCGTACTTTCTCCGATCATGACGCCCGGCCGACTGCGTGCGATTTGCTGTTCCAGCTTGAGGATCTCCTGAGAAAGGGCGTCAATCTTGGCGTTCTGTTCGTCTATCTTTTTTGCCAGCGCTTCAAGTTGAGCGGTATCATCTGATTTACGAGACTTCGACGCGGGCGTTTGACCAGACGCGGTGCAAAGCAACCCGAAAACGAACGTCGCACAAAGAATTACTGCGAGCTTCATCGGGGCAAGACTTTGCCATCAGCAGATTTGTCTGGCAAGCATCATCAAGAGGCGAAGCGTGATTCGTGATTCGTTACATTGTTACAACAGAGCCTCGGCTCCAACCCTTTTAACGCTTCAACGGTTCAACTTTTTAACGACGCGAAGCGTGCAGCTTGCCTTTCCGATATTTGCTCTTAGATTTTTTTATGCCTGAGCGCGTTCAGAAGCCGGTGGAACCGGCTCCGTGGGGTCCAAAACAAGGCGATGGTGGAGGTCCACGTCCACCGGACATTTCGCGGCCGGACACGAAGGATCTTCTAAAAAAAATGCGCAAGGTGGATCCCAATCAATCCAAGCGCTATCGCCAGCGCACCGGCCAATAATGGAGCGCTCTTCGGTGGCGTTTGACCAGAATTTTTCTGGCGCAGCCGGCGATTTTCCTGCGCTGCTGCGGCGCAAAGGTCTGCTCGCTCCGGCGGCTGTGAATCCGCTACCACAGGCGGGAACGCCTCAGAAAATGTGGCAACCGACAGAGGCAACCACAATTCTTGCTTTCAAATTTTCCGGAGGCGTGCTAGTGGCAGGCGACCGCCGTGCGACCGCTGGCAATACGGTTGTGTATGATCGCGCGGACAAAGTTTTGGAAATCGATCGCCACTCGATCATGGCCATTGCCGGCGTGCCGGCGACGGCGTGGGAAATGGCGCGCGTGCTCGAGCACTCATTCCAATACTTTCGCCGAACTCAATTGCAGGAAATGAGCGTCGATGGCAAAGTGCGCGCTCTATCCAAGCTGTTGCGTGACAATTTCGGATTTGTCATGCAGGGCGTAGGAGTCGTGGTGCCGATTTTCGCGACCTACGATTCTCATCCGAAGCCCGAGGCGCGCCTTTATTTTTACGATGCGATGGGTGCGCAATTTGAAGCGACCGATTATGCGGCAACGGGATCCGGATCGCCGGCCGTGCGCGGCATTCTTTATTACCAAAACAATTGGGGCGCGAAGCCGCTGCAGGAGTTGAGCGAAGACGAAGCGGTATCGATTGCGTTGCGTGCACTGGATACTGCCGCGGAATCCGACACATCGACCGGCGGCGTTGATCGCAGCGGGAAGATTTATCCGCTTATCAAGATTGTCTCGCGCGAAGGGATCGCTACGTTGCCGGAGAGCAAGATTGCTGCGGTGTTCAAGGAAACGGTTGCATGATAGAAGAACCGTATCGTTGGGTCGAAGCAATCGCTAACCGCCGCGAGTATATCGAAGCGCAGCTTGCTCCGGGCAGTCCGATCGCCGCACTCGGCTATCGCGAGGGCATTTTGTTTCTCACCGTCGGTCAGAGCCGCCAGAAGATTTTTGAGATCTACGACCGCATTGCAATGGGTGCGATTGGTCATCCCGGGGACATCGAGCGATTGCGAATGGCGGCGATCGAATTGGCCAGCACGGAAGGCTTCACTCGGTCTGCGACAGATGTTTCACTGAGGCGGCTGGTGCATTACTCGCTCAGTCCGGTAATGAAGAGCGCGTTTGAACAGGTTTATGGGGCGCCATACCTGGCACGGATGCTCTTCGCGGAGGTAGGAGAACGACCCGAGGAGGATTTGTTTTTACGCGTAGAGTACGATGGTGAGATCGCGACCAACGGCGCAACGTACGCGCAAGCGCGTCATGACTTCGCCGCACTCAGCGGGACACAGCAATCGAGAGAACAAATGGAAGCATTTCTGGCAACTCAGCACGCGCCGGATGCTAACCTTGAGACGGTGCTCAACTCCGCGCTCGACGCATGGAGCATCGGACATATGACTTTGCAAACTGACGATGCAAAAGAACCAGAGCGCGCTGCCGTTACGAAACATCGACAGGAACAGCTGGCCGTTGCCGGAATCGAAGCGGCATTGCTCGAGCGTAACGCCAGCAGGGCAATTCGTTATCGTTCGTTGGCAGACAAAGAATTACGCCGCTTGATCCGCGATTAATATATGTGAGAAATCATCGTCCGGCGGTCACAAGTGAAATCACTTCGGAATATCCTGGCTCTCTCGGGCTTGTTGCTGATGATGGCGTCTTTCGTCTGGATGCAGTTCCGCCAGACGGAAAGAGCTAAGTCCGCCGCAGAGCCGAAAGCAGCACAGCCGCCGGCTGCACCCGGTCCGTTCGCCGTCGTCGTTCTTGATCCCGGCCATGGGGGACAGGATTCCGGTGCGATGTGCGGAGGGTTGCTCGAAAAAGATCTCACTCTGGACGTGGCGCGACGAATCGATCGTTTACTCGACTCGGAAGGAATCGCAACACTGATGACTCGCTTGGGAGATACTTACGTCTCCCTGGCAGATCGCGCAGCGTTCGGTAATCGGATCAGAAATTGCATTTTCGTTAGTATTCATTTCAACGAGGATAATCGGCCGGTTGCCAGTGGGGTCGAGACCTACTACGCCGCACATCAAATCAGTGCAGGCTCGTTTATGGCTTCGTGGCTGCCTTTTTTATGGCGACCACTTTCCGAGTCGCCGAACCCTGAAAGTCAAAGGCTCGCTGGATTTATTCAGGAAGCGCTGGTCGCCCGCACACGGGCCATCGATCGGGGCACACAACCCGGACAATTTTTTGTGATCGCAAACGTGACTTCTCCTGCCGCCTTGATCGAAGGAGGATTTCTCACGAACAAAGAGGATATTTCCAAACTAGCGAGCGAAGATTACCGCGACCAGATCGCCGCAGCTGTTGCTGACGGCATTTTGCATTATCGCGACGCGACCAGCCAGCGTAAGCCAACGCTGGCGGTAACAGATCCAGGAAAGCGCTGAATAGGCCGGAAAACGAAGGCGTCAAACATTACAATGAAGGCCAAGATCGCTGCGCTAATCCTAATCGGCTCCCTCATGCTGGCGCGAGCCGACCAGATGATTGAAAGCGTGCAGCAAGCCCTGAAAGACCAGGGCTTTTATTACGGTGAGATCACCGGTCAGACGAGTTCGGATTTAACCGCAGCCATTCGCCGTTATCAAATTCGCAGTGGACTGCGGG
>DASTZJ010000217.1:0-18587 GCA_035764345.1 Candidatus Udaeobacter sp. | reverse complement strand
GGGCCAGATATTATACGGGGCGTGTCCAGTACTGGAATAGGGGCGCGATTGAACTGCGAGCCTACCTTTGAGATAGCCGGGTTTGGACGTATCCAGTTGAACGTTGCATGTTCCGCACTGTCCAAATTCAAACCCATGCGCTTATCCATTTTGACCCTCTGCTTAGCATCGAGTACATCGTTCGCCGCGCAACCTGAGGCTGTTCCTACATCGACTGTTCCGGCTGCTGTGGCCGAGGCAGGCAAAGACGTCGTTCATCAGTTGAACAATGCTTTTGCAAAAGTTTTCGAAACGGTCGCGCCGAGTGTTGTCATTATTGAGATTTCCAAGAAGAACGATATCGCCGAAAGTTCGCCACTCGATGACTTGTTTTTCCAAGGACCGCCCGACGAGAGTAATCAACGCCGAAACCCGGGCGGGCCGCGCCCGATCCAAAGCGAAGGCTCCGGTTTTATCATTCGACCAGACGGTTACATTTTTACGAACTTTCACGTGGTCGAAGGTGCAGACAAAATCGACGTGAAATTGAGGGACGGCCGGAGTTTTCCAGCAAGGGTCGTGGGTACCGACGAAAAGACCGATATTGCAGTCATCAAAATCGACGCCAAAGATTTGCCGGTCGTCCAACTGGGAGACAGCGATGAGGTGCGGGTAGGCCAGTTTGCATTCGCAATCGGGGCGCCATTCAAGCTCGATTACACTTTCACTTATGGCGTGATCAGCGGTAAAGGCCGGAGCAAATTGCTTCAAACAGGCGCCTACTCCATCTCCGATTATTTGCAGACTGACGCATCGATTAATCCGGGCAACAGCGGAGGACCGTTGTGCGACATCGACGGCAAAGTGATCGGCATGACCACGCTGATTAACGGAATGAATCGCGGCCTGGGCTTCGCAATTCCGGTTAACATGGCCAAGGAAATCGGTACCGAACTGATCGCCGGTCATAAAATCATGCGACCCTGGCTGGGCATTCGCATCGAAACGCTCGGTGACGACCCCACGATCCGCGATTTGTTTAGAGGCGCCGATAAGGGCGTCATTGTGCGCACGATTGAAGCCGATGCGCCCGCTTCCAAAAGCGATTTGCGTCCGTTCGACGTAATTACGCATGTGGATGGAACCCCAATCGACTCAGACTCACAGCTGCAGCATGAGATTTTGAAGAAGAAAATCGGCCAAAATGTCCAGCTAAGTGTTTGGCGCAAAGGCCAGAGTATCAAAGTCCCCATCAAAACTGGCGAACTCCCCAACGAGATCGCGCGAGCATCGAACGCGTTGCCTCAACCGTCGCAGCCGACGCAGGAAAGTGTCGGCAAATTTGGATTACAGGTTCAGGAATTGACGAAAGACGTTGCCGAACGTCTTCATCTCCCGGTCCAGCAAGGTGTGGTCGTAACCGATGTCGAGGACAACAGCATCGCTGCGGCCCAGGACATTCAGCGCGAAGACGTCATCACCGAGGTGGACGGCAAGCCGGTCACGAACGTGAAGTCGTTCGGCGAGGCGCTCAACAAAGCCGATCCGAAACGCGGGGTTCTTCTCTATCTCGACCGAAAAGGCAGCAAGACTTTCGCGGTGTTAAAAGCAGGCGATTAGCTCTTCCGGCTGCCGATAACTACCAGCGCAATCCCGCCGATCAGACAAATCCCGCTCGCAATGGGGGGAAAGGCAACCCCGTGGCTTTCCTTGTGAGTGATCTCAAGGGGGCCGAGTTGCGCGTCTTTCTTTTCCGTGGTCCAGCCCAAACCGCCCCAAGCGAATCCGATGATGCCAATGATAATAAGGATGATGCCGATGATGACGGCCGGTTTCATTCGCGCGAGCTTACAGCGGTCGGCGACCTTGGATCAAATTGATAATCAGCACCACAATCGCAATAACAAGCAGGATGTGAATGAATCCGCCCAGCGTATAGGAGCTGACTAATCCAAGCAGCCACAGCACCAGCAAGATCACGAATATTGTCCAGAGCATAAGATTCCTTTCGGTTTGGTCACATGTTCCTTCGTGGGATGCGGTTCCGCTGCGCTTATGGAAAGCAAAATTTCTGAACACGTCGTCCATTTGTAGCGCGTTCTGCGAAAGGCCTCGGCTATAGTTTTTCCACTACCGCACGCAGGTTCCAGTCCGCTGCTTCCAGTTGTCGACGCGCAGTATCGTAATCGCACTGCGCTAAATTGGCGACGACTCGCACCGCGCGGTCTCGCAGCTTCGCGCTGGTGGTATGCAGATCGATCATCAGATTGCCGCGCACTCGGCCAAGTGCGACCATCGCGCCGGTGCTAATGATATTCAGCGCAATCTTGGTTGCTGTCCCAGCTTTTAATCTGGTCGATCCAGTCAAAACCTCGGGACCAACGGCAAGTGCGATCACAAGATCGGCACTGCTGTAGCCACGGCCTTGTGGGCCGTCTCTCGGACCGGCCACAGGCCGGTCGCTACAATGAGGGTTGCAGGTGAGCAGAATTGTTTTTGCACCTAACGACTTTGCGTGGGCGAGCGCTCCGAGGACAAAGGGCGTGTGACCGCTCGCAGTGATCCCTATGACAACATCGCCATTTTTTATTCCCCTCTCCCGCATGGCCAATGTGCCTGCGCTCTCTTCGTCTTCCGCGCCTTCCACGCTGCGATAAAGCGCAGTGATACCGCCAGCAATTACTCCCTGCACAAGGTCGGGCGACGCGCCAAAAGTCGGCGGAACTTCGCTCGCATCGAGGACGCCAATGCGCCCGCTGCTGCCAGCACCGACATAAAACAACCGGCCACCATTCCGCAGCGATTCAGTCACCATCTCAATGGCTCTGGCAAGATCCGCAGTCGCTCCACGCAACGCATCCTGAACGAATTTCTCTTCCTCGACAAAAAGCTCGGCCAGCTCTCGCGCGTTCATCTTTTCCAGGTTCTCCGAGCGCGGATTGCGCTGCTCGGTAAGCGCAGCAGCTAGATGGTCGATTTCTTTTTCAGAAAGCTTTGACTGAAACATAACAGGATCGCGTGTCTCTGCCGCAAGCCACGCGGCGCCCAGTTCGGGTGGTCGCTCTGCGATCGTGACGCGAGCGTCGGGAAGATTCTTTTTTAGTCTGCGTCGAAACGCGTGCGTGTAGATCGAGTCGCGGTGGAAGAGGCCGCCCATCAGCGCGATTTTGGGCGCAAGCAAATGCAGACGAGAGGCGACAGCTTCCGTACATTCGCAGAGTACACGCGCGCCTTCTTCGACGATCTCGTTCACGCGCGCGTCGCCACTGGCTGCAGCTTCAAAGACTACCGGGGCCAGCATCGCGATCTCCATTTTGTCCGCCGTCTGCGCCCAGCGAACAAGTTCGTCAAGGTTGTTTAACGAAAGCGCGTGCAGGATTTTCGCAGTGAACTGCATCTCACCGCGGTGCAGATCGTATTCGCGCAAGATCAGGCGCAGCGCCTCAATGGACAGGAAATACCCGCCACCGGTATCGCCCAGAATATGTCCCCATCCACCGGCCCTCTCGATTCGGTCGCCTCGCCGGCCTGTCACCGAAGAACCACTTCCGGCATTGACGACAATACCGTCTCCATGGTCGAGGGCCGCCGCCAGGCCAGAATCACGATCGCTGCCCGTCACGATTTTCGCGTTTGGCCAAATGTCCCTGCAAATTAGCGTAAGCGATCGGCGATCTTCCTCGGTGCCGCAGCCGGCAAGAAAAATTCCTGCGCGATCGACTTGCTTTGGCAACTCGGCAAAAATTTCGCGCAAACGTTCCGGGGTGGTCAGGCGCAAATTAGACGGTGGCAGCTTTCCTTGATCGAGAATTCGAAATTCTGGGCCAGCGTTCCGCGTGGACGTCACCGCCTCCACCAATACCCATGCGGTTTTTGTTCCGCCTCCTTCCACGCCGAGGATGCGCTCGCCGGATTTCACGCCTTATTATGCTTAGCCGTTTTCACTGAAGATTAAAAGCATTGTTGCGCTCTAGAACTGTCATCCTGAGCGAAGCCCATTCGAGTCACCTCGCTCGCTCAGGGTAAACTCCGCGGAGTCGAAGGATCCCGCGAAATTACGCTCGGTTCTGCCACGGGATTCCTCGAAGGAGCCTGCCCTGAGCGAAGTCGAAGGGCTCGGAATGACGGTGGCGACATTGCCGAGGATTTGCGCGTTTGTATCGTGTTTCATGGCGAAGAACGAAGTGCAAGCCGCAAAGCGCATGGAGCAGTTGCGAGACGAAATCCGCAAGCATGACCGGCTCTACTACGAAGAAGCTGCGCCAATCATTAGCGACCGCGAATACGACCGCCTCTACAAAGAACTCGCGGATCTGGAGACGCAGTTTCCCGATCTCGTTACGCCCGATTCACCCACTCAGCGTGTCGGCGGAAAGCCGCTCAAA
Source organism: Candidatus Udaeobacter sp. (assembly GCA_035764345.1). GTDB lineage: Bacteria > Verrucomicrobiota > Verrucomicrobiia > Chthoniobacterales > UBA10450 > Udaeobacter. The sequence goes on along the minus strand of DASTZJ010000217.1, from coordinate 14,223 downwards.
GCGTTCGAGCAGGTGCAGCATCTCACTCCGATGCTTAGTCTCGACAACACTTACTCGGAACAGGAAGTGAAGAATTTTTACGCTCGCATTCAGCGACTATTGCCGAATGAAAAGATTCCTGTGGTGATCGAGCCAAAGGTGGACGGCGTAGCGGTTTCACTCATTTACGAAAACGGCAGGCTGCGTCAGGCAGCAACGCGGGGCGACGGAAACGTAGGCGACAACATCACTCAAAATATTCGAACGATCCGGTCCGTGCCCGAACGACTGCGCGGCCCTGCGCCGAAACTTTTGGAAGTGCGAGGCGAAGTTTACATGGATAAACATGGCTTCGAAACGCTGAACAACGAACGGCGAAAAGCCCGCCTGCCGCTGTTTGCAAATCCGCGTAACGCTGCGGCCGGTTCACTCAAACAACTCGATCCGGCGATTGTGGCGAAGCGCCCCCTTGATGTCGTGTTGTACGGAACTGGGGCGACCGAGGGAGTGGACGTCGATGTTCACTCGGAAATTTTTTCGCTGCTAAAGAAGCTGGGCCTGCCAGCGACCGAGCGCTGGTGGGTGGCTGATTCAGTCGAAGAAATTCTGGATGCGATTCACCAACTGGACGGCCTCCGTCACAAATTCGCTTATCAAACCGACGGCGCAGTAGTGAAAGTGAATTCATTTGCGCAGCGCGAACGTCTCGGGTTCACGGCCAAATCGCCTCGGTGGGCCATCGCTTACAAATACGAGGCCGAACGGGTGCAGACACGTCTGAACGACATCGTGATTCAAGTCGGGCGCACTGGAATTCTCACGCCGGTAGCGGTGCTGGAGCCGGTGTTCGTAAGCGGAAGCACTGTGGGCCGCGCAACGTTGCACAACGAAGACGAAATCAAACGCAAAGACATCCGCATCAGCGATACGGTGGTGATCGAAAAGGCGGGCGAAGTCATTCCGGCAGTTGTTGAAGTTATGAAATCGAAACGGCCGCGCGATGCGAAGCCGTTCGATTTTGCCAAACACATTCATGGCAAGTGCCCCGTGTGTGGCGGCCCGATTCGCCGAGACCCGCAATTTGTCGCCTGGCGCTGCGAAAATCTTCAGTGCCCTGCACAAACGACGCGGCGTGTCGAATTTTTTGCGGCGCGCAGCGCGCTCGACATCGAAAGCGTCGGCGGGATTGTGGCGGACAAGCTGGTCGAAAGCGGGCTCGTGCGCGAGCCGCTCGATCTTTTTGAGTTAAAGACGGAACAGCTGGGCAAATTGAATCTCGGGACGGACGAAGAACCGCGCGTGTTCGGTGAGAAAAATGCGTTGAAAGCTATCCGCGCGATCGAGCGGGCCCGCACCTTGCCGCTTTCGCGGTGGCTGTTTGCGCTTGCCATTCCGGACGTGGGAAGAACGACAGCAACGCAGCTTGCCCGTTTCCACGAGACGATCGAAGACGTCGCCAATTCACCACTGCTCAGTGATGTTTTGCACTACCACGAAAAGCGAGAACAAAAGCAGGATGCGAAAGAAATTGCCGATCGGCTCATTCAAGCCGGTTTCGCGAAGCCATCGAAGAGCAAGGCCGAAAAAGGCCGCGGCATTACCACGGAAGTGGGTCCTGTGATTGCGCAAAGCGTCTTGGATTTCTTCGTCTCAGCAGCCGGGAAAAAAATCCTGCAACGGCTGAGGCAACTGCGAATTCAACCCAAGAGCGAAAAGGTCTCGGCAAAAAAAACGGCTGAACTGCCGCTGGCCGGGAAGACATTTGTGCTCACGGGAACGTTGCCCTCGATGACGCGAGAAGAAGCGACGCAAAGAATTGAAGCGCTAGGCGGGCATGTGACCGGTAGCGTGAGCAAGAAAACCGATTACGTACTCGCAGGCGCAGAGCCAGGCAGCAAACTCGACAAGGCGAAAGAACTTGGCGTGCGCGTCATCGACGAACCCGAGTTTCGCAAGATGCTGTGACTCAGCTAACCGCCGCTCATCGTGGTACGCGGTTGAAAAAGAATTCCGCAACCGCCAGCTTACGGAGTAGGCGGCACGTCGGAACCAAGCGAGAGCGGAATCGCCTGCTGATTCATTGCCGGCGTGCCAGGAGCGGCGAGTAACAGCCCAGTCCGGCTGGCGGGATGCAGAGTGGCCTGCACATTGAAAGTCAGTTTTTGATTCCCTCGCATCACAGTGATTGGCACGACGTCACCCGCAGTGATGAAGAATGAGGCATCAAGCACATCTTCTGGCTGAGTTACTTTTTTCCGGCCGACTTGCAGGAGAATGTCGCCGGATTTAATTCCAGAACGCGCGGCTGGCGTGTCCTGCATAATTTGCGTCATTTCCGCGAGCGAACCTTCTACCGGCTGCCGCGCCGTGGAGACATTGATCCCAATCCAGCCATGCCTCGCCTCGCCGAAACGCATGAAATCGCCTCGGATTTTCTCGGCTGCCTCGATTGGCACCGCGTAACACGCCGAGTTGTTCTCGAGACTGCTGACCACAATGCCAACGACTTCGCCTTTGATGTTCAATAGCGGAGCGCCAGCTTCACCGCGCTGCGTCGGGAGATTAAGACGCATGTGGGTAGTGGAGAAGTAACGGCCGAGATATTTCCGATCAAATCCCGCGACCATGCCGAAATTAGGCGTCTCCGGCAGATCCAAAGGATAACCGATCGACACGACAGGTGTTGCTACTTCTAGTACCTCAGATTTGCCAATTGCCAGGGCCGGAGTGGCTTCATCTATCTTTAACATGGCGGTCCCGCTGCGAATGTCCGCCAACAGCACGCGCGCCGGGTATTTTTTACCGCCGAACTCAATTGTGAAATTTTCTGCTTCACCTCCGACAGTGTATGCAGTGTAAAGCGTCCCGGTGGGATCGATAAAAAATCCGGTGCCGCAAATCTCGCTGTGTTCATCGACACCATGAATCTTGACCACTGCTTTAGCGGCGCGCTCAAAAATGTCTTTGACCTGATGGCTAATTGCGGTGGCCGACTCTGCCTGCGCCATGACGCGCTCTAAGGTGTCCTTAGCCCGATCGCCGCCTCCCTTGGCAGACTGCTCTTGTGCGAAAAGCAAACTGGCGCTTGACCAGAAAATTAGCGCGAATGCGGCTGTACGGGACATAGTGAGGCGCAGATTCTTAACTTGCGGTACTGGGACGCGCAAGCCGCGTGAGGGGGGTCGGACTATACCCTGTTTAAAATCTGAAAGTCGGCTCATAACTCACGGGGACGCTATCGAGCACGTAGCGCGGCGGGGCTGCGGCTCGGTGAGTCTGGGCGCTTCCATTAAAACTGCGAACCGGCTGCGTCCTGAAAATCTGCGTGGCGACCGGAGATGTAAGGCTCCATTCTCCTTCTGTAATCGCCGGCGCCGACAAAGCCGGCGGACTCTGGAGGGCAACGCGAGCAGTCTCCGGTTGTTGATAAATCTTTAGTGAAATGACTGCAGCACACACCAGGACTGCCGCGACGGCAGCTGGGTACGAGGCAAGAGATCGAGCATCCAAGCGCAGCATGAAACCGTGAACGCGCTCCAAACAGATGCGCCACAGCGGTTGGCGGAGCATTTCATCGCGCTGCCGGCGATGAAATTCATGCAGGAAATTCTCGAAGTAACCCGGTGGCGGTTGCTCGTAGCGCTTCAACCGAAGCAGCCTCGCGATCTCGTTGTCGTTGAACTCGTCCATTTTTTAGCGCGGATTAAGAAACAGGATTTTTCCGAAATTCCTCCAGATAATTCTGTAGCTGTCGATTCGCGTAAAAGAGCCTAGAACGTACCGTTCCTTCCGAAACACGCAAGATTTTACTGATCTCCGCGTGGGGCATCCCTTGAATATGGAACATAGTTACCACGGCTCTGTGTTCATCAGACAATTTCATCATGGCCTCGTTCAATCTTCGCTGCAGCTCGGACAAGTCTGCTTCGCGCACCGGACTGCTCGTGGCCGTGCTTTGCAGGAATTCCTTGTCGTTTTGAATGCTGGCATCGACGTCATCCAGGCTCAGCTGAAAACGTCGGCCACGTTTCTTCAGAAAATTGAGCGTCATGTTCACAGCAATGGAATGAATCCACGTGTAAAATGACGATTTGCCACGGAACCCGCGGATTGCGCGGTAAGCTTTGGCAAAAATGTCCTGCAACAGATCGTTCGTGTCCTCATGGTTCGAGGTCATGTTGTAGACCAGGCCGTAAAGACGCGGAGTGTATTTGATCACCAGCTCATCGAAGGCGCCGGCATCGCCCGATTGCGTACGCCTTACCAACTCCTGATCTGGATCGACCCGCGGCTGGTCCATTGTCTCGCGCCTAGACTTAGCACGAGCCTCGAGACCGGACGACAACAAATCAGAAATCCGTCGAGCAGGTAGGGCGAGAGCGGGATCCATTTCCACTAGTCCAGTCGATCACCGCCGGTCACGGATCGACATCAACCAGAGCAAGTTCCCGAGCGCAGCGATGAACGCCGCGACGTACGTGAGCGCAGCGGCGTTGAGGACCTTGTTCACGCCAACTACTTCCTCCCCGGGCCGGACAATGCCCATCTGTTGCAAAATGATTTTTGCTCGCCGCGAGGCGTCGAATTCCACCGGCAGCGTGATTATTTGGAAGACCAGTAGAATCGCATAGCAATAAATGCCGAGCGTGATCAAGCCGGTAATGTGAAAGAACAATCCACCCAGGATCACGAATGGCAGCATCTGTGACGCGATCATTGTCACCGGCACAATCGCCATTCGTGCCTTAAGCGGCGCATACGCTTTCGCGTGTTGAATAGCGTGTCCGGTCTCATGTGCAGCAATGCCCACGGCCGCTACTGAAGGCGTGTGGTAAACGCTGCTTGAAAGATGCAGCTTCTTGTCCCTTGGATCGTAATGGTCTCCAAGAAAATCGTTCGTCTCCACAACGTCGACATCGTTAATCTGCGCCGCTTGCAGAATTTCCCGCGCACATTCTGCACCAGTGATATTCGAGCTTGCGCGCACCTCACCCCATTTCCGAAACGCGCTCGTGACCCGAATTTGTGCCCAAATCCCAATGATCAACGGGACGCCGATGTAAAGCAGCCAATGAGATCCAAGACCGAAACCGTATGGATAAAACATACCGACCTTAATTTAACGCATCAAAATCAGTTGTCACTTCCGGCTGGAACAGTTAGACGCGCAATCCTTCGCTTCGTTCATTTGTGCAGGGAAATCGCGGTGCGATGTTCGGTCTGCGCAGCGCCTAGGATTTCACGCCCGGGCTGCCGGATACGATCTACCTACTCTGCTTGCAGCCGGACACCCGCACGTGCAGCCAATCTTCCAAATCAAGCAATCGCCAGAGCGGGTTCGCCAAAAAACGCCGGCTCCAATCAGTAATTCTCTTTTGCGGAGTCGCGGCGTTTTGGCTCATCCAAGCTGCGACTTCCACGTCGTTTGCCCCGGTCGCGATGAATTCCCGCAATGCTTCCGCGTTCAGTCCACAGGCTGCAAAGAATTTGCGATCCATCGGGCAGTTGTAATGATACGCGCCGCTCCGACTGACGAGTTCTGCCCGGCATTTATCTACTAGACGCGCGGCCACAGCTGGGAAGTTGCCCAGCGCAGCTCGCGCGCTTCGGGGAGCCGTTCGGTTCAGATCGAGCGCAAGCGCACGAAGCTTTTCCGTGTTCCCAGTTCCGCTCAAATCTCCAGTTGCTTGGGAAACCGTGACAGAATTCGGCAACCCGTTTTCGTAACCAAAACTACGTCTTCGAGGCGCACTCCACCCAGCCCGGGATAGTAGAGGCCGGGCTCAACAGTCAGCACCTGTCGAGCTTTTAGAACAACTTTCTGCAAGCGCGGATGCTCGTGAATTTCCAGCCCAAGGCCATGCCCGGTGCCGTGGAAGAATCCGACGCGTCGGCCTCTGCGCACTTCAGTCGGAAAACCGCGTTTAGCGAAAAATTCCTGGATTGCCTTGTGAATCGCCATCCCATCGATTCCCGCCTTGATTTTTTTCAAAGCAAGCCCCTGACCAGCTTTTACTGTCTCCCAAAGCTTTCGCTGCGCTTCGCTCGCGCGGCCGCGCAAAACGGTCCGGGTCATGTCGCCAAAATACCCAGTCTTCGCGTCGCGTGGAAAGACATCGAGGATAATCAATGAGTCAGCGTAAAGCGGACCATAGCCCCGCTCATGCGGATCACACGCCTGGTCGCCACCGGCGACAATCGTGCCGGCCGGAATGCCGCCCGCGCGCAAGATCGTCGAATCAATTTCGGCACGCAGCATTTCGGAAGTCAGCGTTTTGCCGCTCCAGCGCAATCGTTTCCGGGCGCCCGGCTTGGACGCTTTCAAAATTTCGACCGCACGCTTGAGTCCTCTTTCCGTGATTCGCAAGGCTTGGCCCATCATTTCCACTTCCTTCTCTGATTTCGCTTCGCGCTCCGGCCAGAAGAATCCGTTTGTCGCGCGGACACGGATTTTGTTTGCGGCGAGTTCCTCCGCGTAACCGAGTGCGAAATTTGCAGGGACAACTACTGATCTTACGCCTCGTTTTTTAAGGAAATGTGCAAGAACCTTTTCATAGGGCGGCGCTTTTTTAGATTTTCCCTGTACTTCGCGCTCGAGCTCGCTGAACATGACAAATTCGTCGGCGTCGGCTTGCCTGCGACCGCGATCGATTTCCAAATCGCTCAAGACAAGCGTGCGCTTGCCATTGCGCTCCAGAAAGATGAATGGATCAGGCGCCCAAAACTTGGTCGCATAGAGCATGTCAGCATCTGTGTCGCTTGTAGCGACAATGAGGCGAGTTGTCTTATTCTTTGTTTTGCTCATTCCCTGTTGTTACGCCGGTTGGCGTTGTAGGGCAACCGCATCGGTTGCCAACCGTTGGCCAGGCGGAGCGTCACGCGGTGCGCACATGAAATCAACTTCTTCGAACTTCGAGTTCTCTTCGCAAAATCCAATGCAGCAGCGCAAGCAACCCAAGGGCGGATAGAATCAAGACAGCCGTATTGAAGAAAAACACACCAAACTTGATCCCGAAATAACATTTCTGCGCGCCGAAGAAAACATTCGGTTTGTTCCCGCGGCGATAATCACTTTGGTCCATCTCAGCGTTTGAGATTAGATCGGAAACCTTTTGGTTCACATAAATCTGTTCCGCTGTAATCGGGCCAGTCGCGTCTTTGAACAGCGCGCGGTCAAAGGGCTGTTTGCCGTCAAGTACGGGATCGACCAGGTGTAGATAGCGGTCTACGTCGGCCGGAGATTTTCCCTCCAAGCCCGAGAGCTGCGCAAGCACGTCCTTCAGGTCGTCGAGTCGCCTGCGTTTCTCTGGAGTGCTGGCTTGAGGTGCGAGGCGTTGAATCTCGTCGTTGGCGCGATCTTGTCGCCGCGTGAGCGGATTTAGCTTGGCCTGCGCCACAATCATCTCTTCATAGGACCAGCGCATTGCGATGAACTGACAGACAAATGGCACCTGCAGCTTGCTCTCAGTTTTCTTGCTCTTCTCCGTGCTAGGGTGTTCGGAGAACCAACGTGAGAGCGTCCAAAGAAGAGCGAGGTTCCGATTCATGTCCTCGTATTTGATGAGGGCACCACCCATGATGATCTGCGGAATTAAAACGAGCGGGACAATGTTTGCTGCTGTCTTGGGATCGGCCACCAGCGAAGAAATGAGCAAACCCAGCGCCACGCCACCGATGGCGGTCATGAACATGATCCCGAGATCTATCCAAAACATTCCCCTGATCTGCAGGAGGTAATTGCCGATCAAAACAAAAAGAATGCACTGAATCAGGGCAAACACTCCGAGTGTGAGCGTCTTCGAGATGACGTAGTACGATAACCGAACGTTCACGTTCCGCTCGCGCTGCAGCACTGGCCGATCCCGGATAATGTCATCGGCGCTGTTGGTCAGGCCGAGGAACATTGCGACGATCAGGCCGAGGAACAAGAACGTCGGAATGTGATAAGCGGAAGCAAAGTCGTATGTTCCGCTCTCCGAGTAGCGCAGAATGGTCGCAATCAACAGCGCTAGCACCGGCGAGACTCCGATCGTGATAACCAGGTTGGCGCGGTTGCGCAACTTGCTTACAAAAGCGCGCCGGAGAAGCGTGCGAAATTGCGTCCACTCATCGTGCCACCGAAGTGGCAGACGCTTTTTCTGCACCGGCGCCACGGGCAGCGAAGATGGCGCCTCTTTGCGCAGGGAAACCTGCTTGACGTCCTGAATCAGGCGAAAGGCTTCATATTTGTCGCGCCAGAACTCCGGCGAATAACGGCGCGCTGCGACGAGCTGGCCGCGGCTGTTTTCTTCGTAAATGATGTCGCCGCTCAGATCGCGCAGCGGCGTCTCCAGCACATCAAAAATGAATTCCGGGCGGGTAGTTCCGCAGGCTGGGCACGCGCCGAGCTCAGCTCCGAATTGATGTTGATGTTCGGCCTCGGCGAAATAGCGCAGCATGTCGGAGGGCGTTCCGAAAAAGACCAGGCGCCCGCCTTTATCGAGCAGGATCGCCTTGTGAAACATCTGGAAAATTTTCGAGCTCGGCTGGTGAATGGTGACGATAACGATTTTGTTGTGCGCCATGCTCCGAATAATTTCCATGACGTGCTCGGAGTCCTTCGAGGAAAGGCCGGAAGTTGGCTCATCGAACAAATAGACGTCCGACATACCGATCATGTCGAGCCCGATGTTAAGACGTTTTCGCTCGCCGCCGCTGAGCGTTTTGCTCTCCGGGCTGCCGACGACCGCGTCACGCCTTTCGCCTAGTCCGAGCTCGACTAGCTTGGCGTCTAGACGACGGCTGCGATCGCGGCGGGAGAGGTGCGGTGCACGAATTGCCGCCGCAAACAACAGATTTTCGCCAATGGTGAGATGTTCGTCGAACGCGTCCTGCTGAGGCATGTAACTCAGGTAGTGCTTAAGCGCGTCGAGACTCTGATAGAGCGATTGCCCGTTGAGGAGAACTTCCCCGCTGGTGGGTTGAAGTTGGCCAGCGAGCACTCTCATAAGCGTGCTTTTCCCCGAGCCGCTTGCGCCCATCACGCAAACAAGCTCGCCACGCGCGATGCTAAAGGAGATTCCCTCGAGACCAACCTGGCCCTTGCCAAATCGGTGCGTGATTTCGTTCGCCTCGAGAATGCGAATGATATTGCGCTCTTCCTCGATGATCCGTTCCGAAAAATTGCATCGCAAAAATTGGCCGATGTCGATTCGAATGGTATCTCCGTCTTTGAGCGGCGCCGTGGTGCGCACCACGGTGTCACCGACCATGATTGGGCGATCTGCTTCGATCACTTCCAGTTGACCAACCCGCCGATCGTAATCGCAGAAAATCTTCAGCAGCACGTCGCCGCTGGTGCCAGGGGAGAGCAGAATATCGTCGGCTTCCAGCCGGCTCGGGTCATTCGAAACCAGATATTCCGACTTGGAGGCCTTCAGTTGGAACCGGCCGCCCAGCGCGCGCGCCCTTCGGCGCAGATCGCTCAAATCCATCTCGCTGTTATTTTGGAAGACGATCCGGTCTTCCAAGCTCGCATCGACCTGTGTGCCGGCTTTTAACTTCACGCCGTTTAGTTCGGCATCCACGTCACGCAGCGCCTTCACGCGAACCTTCAATCCGAAAGTGACCCGAAGCGCGCTTTCCCGTGTTCGCGAGCGCTCCAATCCCACTTCGTCCGAGTCTCTATTTACACGAATGAAAATCTGTGGAAGCGAAACGTTCTTTTTTGCGTTGAAATATTGCGCCAGCTCCTGATAGCTGAGCACCTGGTCGCCCACCAGGATGCGCTGGCCCGGATAAATTCGGCAGAAACCGCCACGCACCAACGGCCTCCCACGCACCGACACGTTTTGGTCACTGTAATTTTTCAGCAAAATAAGTTCGTGATAGCGAAAAGCCATCAAGCGGTCGGTCTCGTTTAGATTCTTAAGAGTCACATCGGCTTTGCCGTCCGGACCGAAGGAGAGCGACTCCAACGGTGACGCGCCGTGCTGGTAGATCGACGGATCGGAATCTTCCGATGCATTGAGTTGATAAACGATGTCGATCGCCTGCGCAGCCATGCCCATCTGCGACATGAACGAATAAAACGCAACGACCTGTTCCTGCTTCAAACCGGCTTGCGAGATCAGATCATAAAGCTGAACTCCCAGCATGATCTTACGATCAGCGCTAAGTTGTGCGCCGAGCTTTTGCGCCATGGCAGCCAGGTCTTGCTGCTCGTAAAGCGCTTGCCGGAATAATTGTCGCAGCTCGGAGTAAACCGCCTCCGGGTAATCGTAACGCAGAAAACCGAGGCTTGAGTCGATCTCTTCCTCGAGAATTACACCGTCCGCTTTGGTGAAGCTCGCCAATACCTGGATTAACACCGGCAATAGATTGGGTCCCTCCGACACGCTCCGGGGCTTGCGCAACGCCCGACGCACCCAGCGGCGCCCAGTCCGTCGCACCCGGTAAGCAAGCGGGGTTACCCGCTGTACAGCGCGGTCAATCCTATCTGCAACTGATGAGACAAGCTCTGTCATGTTGATACTCGGGTGCGAATTTTACTCGAAACCGCCGAGCGACGCAATGCGCAGCCACGAATATAAAAGTGGAACAAATGACGAAAATCCCGAACGACAAAGCTCGAACCGACGACTAATAACGTGGTGATGAACGATTCTGATGTGCTTCAAGGCAGCTGCGGCCAACTCGTATGCGCGAGCTTCCGCTATTTTGCATTGCCAATTTGTTCATGGTAACCTTTTTAGAGAGATAAAATCCATTTTCGGTTATGCCACAATTCGATCGCAACTCCCAAAGGGATAATAAAAATCGCGGGAGCGAACCCAATTTCAATTGGCGCGGGGTTATCCTCATCGTGATTGCTTTTAGTCTTATCGCGATGGCGATGCTCTTTTACCGGGGTGGAATGCAGCCAGTCGAAGACGTGCCGTATAACCGCTTCCTTGAGCTGCTGGAGAACAAGCAGATTGTTAACGACAAGAATTCTCCCCTGCAGCTGGTCGTGGAAGATGGCCGGCCAACTCAGACGCTGCGCGGCGCTTACGTCCGCCAGGGAATAGGTTCGGCGCCGTCTCAACAGGTACCGTTTCGAACGACGGTTTATTTGAGTTTCACGAACGATCTGCAGCAAAAGCTCGCGGCCTCCGGTATTCAGCCCGCCATCAAGACGGAATCGAATATGCTTGCCCAAACCGTGGTCGGTTTTCTGCCGATCGCCCTTTTCTTGCTGGTGCTTTACTTCCTGTTCCGCCAGCAAATCCGCATGGCTGGGAAAGGCGCGCTTAACTTTGGAAAATCGAAAGCGCGGATGCTCGCCCGCGACAAAAACAAAATCACGTTTCGCGATGTCGCCGGGGTCGAGGAAGCGAAAGATGAAGTGCAAGAGCTCGTCGAGTTTTTGCGCGATCCTAAAAAGTTTCAGAAGCTCGGCGGACGCATTCCAAAGGGCGTCCTGATGGTGGGGCCTCCTGGCACTGGTAAGACGCTCCTGGCGCGCGCCATTGCAGGAGAAGCAGACGTGCCATTCTTTTCCATCAGCGGCTCGGACTTTGTTGAGATGTTTGTCGGCGTCGGCGCATCACGGGTGCGTGACATGTTCGACCAGGGTAAGAAGTCCGCGCCCTGCATCATTTTTATCGATGAGATCGATGCCGTCGGGCGTCATCGCGGCCACGGCGTTGGCGGCGGTCACGATGAACGCGAACAAACCTTAAATGCATTGCTCGTGGAGATGGACGGGTTCGATACGCAGGAAGGCGTGATCATTATCGCCGCCACGAACCGGCCCGATGTCCTCGATCCTGCCCTCCTGCGACCCGGACGTTTCGATCGCCAAATCACGGTCAACCTACCCGACGTGAAAGGACGCGAAGAAATTTTGCGCGTCCACGCCAAGAAAGTGAAACTTGCCGAAGGCGTCGATCTGGCAGTAGTCGCGCGAGGCACGCCCGGTTATTCCGGGGCGGAACTTGCCAATGTCATCAACGAAGCTGCACTGCTCGCGGCGCGTCGTGGATTAAAGGGAATCACGCTCGCCGAGCTCGAAGAAGCGCGCGATAAGGTTCGCTGGGGCAAAGAGCGCCGCAGCCTCGCGCTCAGCGAAAAAGAAAAGCAGAACACTGCTTACCACGAAGCCGGTCACGCGCTGTTGCTGGAGCTACTTCCGCACACCGAACCGTTGCACAAAGTCACGATCATCCCCCGCGGGCCGTCGCTTGGATCGACCATGTGGTTGCCGGAGGAAGATAAATACACAAATCGCAAAAACGAGCTGCTTGCCGGGCTTGCGGTGAGCATGGGCGGCCGCGTGGCAGAGGAAATCATCTTCGGCGACATCACAAACGGCGCGCGCGGCGACATCAAAATGGCTACGGCGATCGCGCGCCGGATGGTTTGCGAATGGGGTATGAGCGAGAAAATGGGCATGGTCGAATATGGCGACCACGAAGATTACGTTTTCCTCGGGCGCGACATTTCTCGCGCTCGCGATTACAGCGAAGCGACTGCCGAGCAGATCGATCAGGAAGTGCGTAAACTCCTTGATGACGCGTATCGACTGGCGAAGGAAACGCTCACAGCGAATCGCGACAAGCTTGAAGTAATCGCAAAAGCCTTGCTTGAGTTCGAGACCTTGGACGGCTCCCAAATCAAAGAAATCGTCGAGCAGGGCCGTCTAATCAATCCGCCGCCAGGCGCAGCGCCACCGCCCGGCAAGAAAATGTCAGCGGAAAAACCGCCCAAGCAAGTCGTGGCCGCGCCCGATGTCACACCGCCTCTTCCAGGCGCACTCGGCGGCGCCCCGGCCTGACAGACGGTTGAGTGTCTTTGGTTGAGAGTTGAGGGTTGAGAATTACGGCTCAAACAATGCCCTCCACAATTCGCTGAGCATCTTGCTCTGCTTTTGAGCTGCCGCGTAATCGCTATGGGCAGATCACCGTACGCGACGGCAAAGGTTTACGCGATCGCGTAACAATCCTGCCGGAATCGCTGCGCCAGCCACTGCAGCTGCACCTTCAACGCGTAAGGCAAATACATGAACGCGATCTGGCCCACGGAGCCGGAGGCGCTTACCTGCCTTTTGCTCTCAAACGAAAATATCCGACCGCCGAGCGCTCCTGGGTATGGCCAGCAAATTGACTACCGATCCGCGCTCCGGCGAGCGGCGGCGTCACCATGTCTCGGAGAAGAATCTACAGAATGCTGTTAAAGGGGCGATCAAACGTGCGGGCATTCACAAAGCCGCCAGCTGTCAAACGTTCCGGCACAGTTTTGCTACCCATCTGCTGGAGGCCGGCTATGATATCCGTAGTGTGCAGGAACTTCTCGGCCACAAAGATGTTTCCACTACCATGATTTACACCCACGTCCTGAATAAGCCGGGTCTCGCCATCCGCAGTCCGCTGGACAGCCAACGGCCACCAAGGAGGCGGTACTATTCCGAGTTAGACGAAACTTTTTCGTCTAATTCTCGTTAGGCCACTTTTCACGCTCATGCCACTAAGCAGCATTGTTGTTATTGTAATTCGCTTGGTCGCACTGAACTGGCTTTTGACCGCCGTCCCGCCCTTGCTTTCAGCCGCAGCGACTCCGCTGCCCCATGAACGTGGTCTGTCTGTTGTTTTGATGCCGTATGCTCCCGCTGTGCTCTTGCTCATTTTCGCAGCGGGGCTCTGGATTCTGACACCCGCCATCGCCAGGTTTGTCAGTCGCGGCGTCGATACCAGCGTGAGCATGGGCAGTCTCTCTCGGTCCGATCTCTACAGCTTCGCCTTCGCATTCCTGGGACTTTTTTTCATGCTGTCGTCGTTCGCAGATGTCATCAACTGGATTCACTATTTCGCCACGGTTTCCCGCGAAGACCCGAGACATGACCCGCGCGTTCAGAACCTCTATCAGCTTACTCGGCCCTGTCTCAACGCTCGCGCTCGGGCTAGTTTCATTGCTGGGTGCGCCGCGCTGGACCAAAAAGCTCCTAGCCTATGATCGAAAAAAACAAGTGGCCTAACCAAACGATGGAGCGAACGGCCACTCGCCGTGCGTTCACGTTTATCGTGGCTAGTACGTGGTCACTGCGGCGCGCACTCGCTCTCGGTGGCCGTCGCTCATCTAATTCTCGTTAGGCGCTTCCGCGTATCCTGTGAACGAAAGTAAAAGCATCCGTCTCGAAGTCACCGATGAGTTCTACCTCAGTCCGATCGTGCGAACCGACAAGGCTGCTTACTTGGAGCACTTCGCCGACCCGGAGATTGCCCACAA
>DASTZJ010000216.1:0-2970 GCA_035764345.1 Candidatus Udaeobacter sp. | reverse complement strand
CCAAACGGCATCGGGAACGGCAATGCCGTCTCAATGTTCTTCATGCTGTGCAGCAATCCCCGGAAGATTCGGTTTGGCGGGACGAAGCCCTTCCGGATGACGTCGGCGCTTTTTGCTCTACGCAGCAGCGTTTTGCGCGCAAGCAGCGCCGGAACCATCAGCAATCCCCACGGCCAGATAGCTTGGACTTCCACCCCACAACGCACGAGTAATTTTGCCAAGCTACCTGTGTTGTAGCGCCTGACGTGGCCAGCCGCTCTATCGTAATCACTAAAAAACAGCATGCTCGCCGGCACATTGACGATGATTAATCCACCTGGCAGCAAATGTCGCGAAGCTGCAATAAGGAACGCTGCGTCGTCGGGAACATGTTCGATTACATCCAACAAAAAAACGGCGTCGTAGCGGCCTAACAACGATGGGGCTTGGTCAAGTATGTCATAGACAAAAAGCCGGCCCTTGCCCGGTTTCGCCCTCTCCAAAGCCGTTCGATTCAGGTCGCAGCCATCGACCGGAAAACCGAAATCACGTTCTAGCATCTCCCGGGCGACTCCGTTTCCGCACCCGATTTCCAGCGCGCGCCGCAACGGCGTGCCAGCGCGTTTAATGGCCCGGAGGATTACACGATGCCGCCATTGCATCCAAAAATGGTCGCCCGTCGCAAACTGAAACCATTCATCGGCCATTGAGACTGCCTGAGGCTGGGAAAGAGTTTCAATCTGGCTCATCGATTTTTGCAGGTTCTTCAACGTTCATGGTCCGTTCAACTATGAACGACGGACGCGCTTTTACTTCCATGAACATCTGGCCGAGATACTCTCCCAGAATACCCAGGTAAAGGAAGATCAAGCCGTTAGAGAAGAGCAAGACTATCAACAGCGTGGAGAAGCCAGGCGCCGTAACGTGGACATCAGTGAAGAGGGCAATCCCCACATAAATCAACGCGGCGCCGACCGCGCCAAGACAAAGGAAGCTGCCGAAAACGAGTCCTAGCCTTAATGGTCGTGTGGAAAAGGATGTGAGTCCCGAGAAAGCCAGCTTAGTCAATTTCCTCAGCGAGTACTGGGAATTGCCAGCTGCACGTGCTGGCCGCGAAATTGGAAATGATCTTCCCGGCAATCCGAGCCAGGCGCGTAACCCTCGTACGAAACGTAGCTTTTCCGGAAGACTTAATAGCAGTTGTACAGCCCGGCGGCTCATCACGCAGAAATCGCCGCTGTCCATCTGGACGGGGCTGTCGGCCAGAAAAAAATAGAGCCGATAAAAAAGGAAATAAAGAAGCCGCTTTCCCTTCGTCTCGCGTCGAGTGGTTCGCATACCATAGACCACATCGACTTTCTCGCTCAGCAAGAGATGATACATTTCTAAAAGAACTTCGGGTTCATCTTGCAAGTCTGCGTCCATAATTCCTACGCAGCTTCCAGAGGCGTAGCAGAGACCGGCAGAGACCGCGTTTTGATGGCCAAAGTTTCGTGCGAGCACAACCAGCTTCACGGATGCATCTTGCTGGGCCCACGCTTCGATGAATTCTGTGCTTCCGTCGGTGGAACCATCGCTTACAAAAAGGAGTTCCCAAGTGGCTGGCGGGTTTCGTATCTTTTCCAAGCGCTCTCGCAATAATGGCAAGACCTGCTCCTCGTTCAGGAAAGGAATAACGATGCTCAGCTCCGGTTGGCTCATTTCTTAGAAAGAGTTTGCTATCGCAGGCACCATTCCGTGCAGGAAAGCAAGTTCACTCCGTAACGGTCTCAATTGGTTCTCCGGGTGGTCGTGCATCATAAACAACCAAATTGGCAACCACTAATAGCGTTCTCCATTACAAACGCGTGTCGCGGGAATATATTAACGTGATCCTCGCATTGTGCATGCCGATAAATAGCCGTAACCGGTCGAATCGATCAGATGATCAGCATGTGGAGAGTTGTCAACCGAAACAGTTCGGACTGGCGGCACGATCACAAAAACCATGTGCAACAAAATGGCCTCTCAACTTAATCCCATCAACGCCGGACGCTCAAATAGCTCCGATTGACCTGTTCCAAATCTTCACGATACGATTCTGAAACACGCGCCAGCATCCGGCCCTACCTAAGGGGTTCGTGTAAGCATCGGAAATGTAATCAAAGCGTTTATCGCTACCATTTGCGAATCTATCGGAATTCACTTCTCTTGCGGTTACTGGAATTCACCGACACGTGTTACTTTCCTGCTGTTGGTACTCATCGGTGTGTGGAAACTATACCGGTTTCGCGTGGCCCTAGAGAGGATAGCTGGTAGTAACCCGCGGCAAGCGGCTTAAGACCTCGGAAGCGAAAAGATTGCTTTCACGCAGCTTCACTTTTGGCATTCGAGAACTACAGTCACATACGGGATCCGCATCGGTTTGGTGTCAACCCAACTATCCACTTTTTTGAAAACCTTCGCTGCAAGGTTGCGATACGCTTGCTCCGTCCGCACATTCTGCCCACGATCCCTGGACATAACATATCTGGAAAGATTTCCCTGGTTCGCGACCCAACACGCATCAAGACATACAAATCGCCCAGTTGGTTTTAGCGCGCGATAGGCGAAGCGGATACAATGCGCAGCGTCGTCATCGTCCAAGTGATGCAAAATGCCGAGGCCTATCACGATGTCCGCATTTCTGAATCGCGAGTCGTCCCAAAGAGACTTCGCATCGCCGAGTACAAAAGTCCCCTTGCCGCGGTGCCTCCGTTTGGCGGAAGCAATATAAGCACGATTGACATCGAATCCGAGGTACTCGACATCTGGGAGCCACGGTAGTATCTGCGCCGGCCCACACCCAATATCGATGACCTTGTCACCAGTTTTGGCTCGAACGTGGCCTTGGATAAACCTCCGACGCAGCGCGTTCCCCCCAATGGCGTCTTGAAACAAATTGTACAGAAACGGAACTTCCAGCCAACGCTGTGATCCAGAGTTACTTTCCATGGTAAACTTCGCTTTAAG
>DASTZJ010000215.1:0-2789 GCA_035764345.1 Candidatus Udaeobacter sp. | reverse complement strand
CACTATCGAAACGTTTAACCCCACGCCAGACAAAATTGAAGTTCGCGTTATCGACACGGGCATCGGCATCGGTCCGGAAAAGATCGGTAAAATCTTTAATGCATTCGAGCAGGGCCAGACTGAGATCACCCGGCGTTTTGGTGGGCTCGGACTCGGCCTGGCGATTTCGAAGGCGTTGATCGACGCGCATGACGGAAAAATCCGCGTCGAAAGCCCTGGTAAGGATCAGGGCGCCACCTTTTCACTGGAGCTAAACACCGTGGTCACACCGGCCGGCACAGACGGCGAGAGACAAGATCAACCGGCAGGCCCGGAACGAGAATTGGCTGTCCCAAGGCATAGACGCGTCCTGCTGGTCGACGATCATCATGACACTTGCATCGGCATGAAAAGGATGCTGGAGCGTCGCGGTTACGAAATTACGGTAGCGCATTCCGCTGACCAGGCCGTGGAAAAAGTGCGCACACAGGATTTCGATCTGCTTATCAGCGACATCGGATTGCCGGACCGCAGCGGTTACGACTTAATGCGTGAAGTGCGTAGCAATAAAAACTTACCCGGAATCGCACTTAGCGGCTTTGGAACAGAACAAGACGTAAACCAAGCCAGAGCGGCAGGGTTTTCCGAGCATCTCACCAAGCCGATCAATTTTGAGCGCTTGGAAAAAACAATTCAGAATCTGCTCACGTAGCGCTACGCCGAGGCTTTGCACGTTTCCTCTATCCGCCGTTTGGTGCGGTTGTTTCCGTCTTAGTCTTGCGCTCTGCCGCTTCTTTTAATTCCCGCGAAAGCTTCTCGACGCGCTGACGCATAATCTTGCCCGCTTTAAATTTCACCATCGCACGCGGTGGAATGACAAAACTGCTGCCGGGCTGATTCGGGTTTCGCCCGACGCGCGGCTTTGTCAGGCGCGGCTGAAAAACGCCAAAATTGCGCAGTTCAACGGGGATATTGTTCGCGAGACTGTCGGTAATTTTATCGAGCGTCCGCTGAACCACATCGAAGACTTGATGCTGGACCATGCCGGTTTGGTTACTAATGGCGACGACGATGTCGCGCTTGGTTAACTTTGCCATATCTATTGTAGTATTCGTTCCGTGTTGCTCTTGTGGTGGCTCAATGAAGCATAAAAGCACGATTTTTTAAACCGGGTAACATCCTCGACCAGAAGGCCAAACGGTCTTGAGTGCCCTCGTCCTTCAATACGACACCCGATCAGCAATCTGATATTTTAACGGGTTAACCAGTCACCCGTCTTCGCCGGGGCTACGGCGAGGCAGGCGTGGGCCTCCCCGATTCTCACGCGGAGTTGGAGCGGGATAATAGTCCGGCGCCGTTTCGTGCGCGGTGCGGAAGTGCACTTTCGCCACAGTGCGTAAGGCCTCCGGCCCATTCATTTCCACGAGTTTTTTGGCGCTATCTTTTACGCTCGCCGATGCTCCGCGCTCCAGCCGCAAACCGATCTCCTGCCCTTTACGCTCCAGCCAATTAATAAACGCCTCCCGCGCCAATATCGATGCCGCCGCCACCGCAATGTCCGACTCCGCTCTTGGCCGCTGCTCGATGTCGATCTTTCTCGCATGGCGCAACAACGACTGCTCCACCACGCGAGCGTCCGCAAATTGGTCCGACAATGCCCTTGGACAATCCGGCTTTTTCGCCAGCAAATTCTCAATCACCCGAGCGTGCCCCCATCCAAGCAGTTTGTTCAGATTGCCGAATTTCTCGTAAAGCTCGTTATACTTCGCCGGACCTATCAGGACCGTTTCCACCAAGCCCAGTGAGGTCTTCCGAATCGTGTCCGCCAAGGCGCGGATCCGCGCATCCGAACCGATCCGTTTGCTGTCCACCACGCCGGCATCGAGAAGTTTGCGCGCCATCCCCCGGTCGACGTACACACCCGCGATCACCAGTGGACCGAAAAAATCTCCCTTGCCGCTTTCATCCACACCAAAGTGCGGCTGGAACATTTTCGGCGAATGCACTTCCTCGTAGCCCAGCTTCGCTTCGCCGAGAATCTTTGGCTCCAGCTCAAACTGCAGGAATTCCTCTACGCCTTTTCCCTGCACCAGAACCTTTGGTCCTTTCTCGTAAACCGCCACGCTCAATTTGTTCTTTTGCGCGAAGAAAACCGTCCATTCCTTCGGCGCGAACTCGAAGTCGAGTTCCTCGAGCAAAGCCCGCAGCTTTGTGACCTGTTCGTTAGTGAGCGGATGTGTATACGAATTCATTCGCAGAAAACGTCCAACGCTGAACGCTCAACGTCCAACGCTCAACCGTTTTGTCATTCCGAGCGAAGTCGAGGAATCTCTTGCTGGTTCGCCCAAAAAAATTAGAGATGTCTCGACTCCGCTCGACATGACAAATTAGAAGCCTCGCGTGCGAAATGTGAAATCACCTCGAAATATTCGCGCGTTCCGCCGCTCTCTCCTTCGCTGGTTTCGCCGCCATAGCCGCGATCTACCTTGGCGCAAAACCCGCGATCCTTACGCAATCCTCGTCTCCGAGTTCATGCTTCAGCAAACCCAGGTCGCCAGCGTAATCCCTTATTATAATAAATGGCTGCGTCGATTCCCCGATTTCGCTTCGGTCGCACGCGCGTCGCAAAACGATGTGCTCCACGCGTGGCAGGGACTCGGCTATTACAATCGCGTCCGTAATCTCCACGCCACCGCGAAAATTGTGCAAAATCGATACCGTGGAGTTTTTCCCTGCGATGTCACGACGATTCGAAAGTTGCCCGGCGTTGGCCGGTATACAGCGAACGCAGTCGCGACCTTTGCTTTCAA
>DASTZJ010000214.1:0-2804 GCA_035764345.1 Candidatus Udaeobacter sp. | reverse complement strand
GCGACGAAAATTGCCGAAGAAATCTTCTTCTCAAGAAGCGATTCGAGTGGTTCCGCTACAACATCCGCAATTTCAGCGAGCGGCCACGGCAAACCTTACTTACCGTGGAGGACCATTAGTCGAAGCGGCGAAAGTCTTCACGATTTTCTGGGGTCATAGTTGGGCAAACGATGCTAACGCCAAGGATCTGGCGGCGGCGTTGCCCCGATTTTTCTCAGATATTCTCGTTAGTTCGCTCATCGATCAGCTTTCCGAGTACAATGTTTCCGGCAAAACGATTGGTCATGGCAGCTTTATCGGCTCAACGGTCGTCACAGCCAACGCTCCCACCAGCAGTGTAACCGATTCGAGAATTCAAATGGCACTGGAGGATTGGATCTCCAGCGGCACGGTGCCCCAAAATGACAAAGATACGATTTATTTTGTCTTTTTAGAGCCAGGCATCGTCTCGGTGATGGGCGGAAGTCGCTCGTGTCAGAGCTACTGCGGATACCACAACAATGTTAACAAC
This sequence comes from Candidatus Udaeobacter sp., assembly GCA_035764345.1. Classification (GTDB taxonomy): domain Bacteria; phylum Verrucomicrobiota; class Verrucomicrobiia; order Chthoniobacterales; family UBA10450; genus Udaeobacter. Next base: position 2,293 of record DASTZJ010000214.1, on the reverse strand, counting down.
ATCTACTATGCGGTCATGCCATATCCCGGTTGCAGCGGATGTCTCGGTGGATTGGCGATTTTAGACGCGCTGACAGCAACAAGCTCGCATGAGCTCTGTGAAGCCATAGCAGATCCGGTCCCGGGCACAGGTTGGTACGATGACACCCAGGGTGAGATCGGAGACATCTGCGCGTGGCAATTCAAACAGGTTGATGGCTACACTGTGCAACTGGAGTGGTCTAACGAACAGAATAGATGTATCTGACAAAATCCGGAGTTCAGAAGGAAGAAGGAGAAGTAACAGACTGGTTAGCGCAGCACATGGGCGGCTACGATTCCGGTGACTCCGTCCTGTAACGCGTGCGCGATCATGCCGGGGCGCAGACTTCGCCGCCAATGCGCGAGCACACCGAGCATCGCCGCTAACACCGCGATCAACAGGATGAATCGCCAACCCTGGTAGCCGTGACTAAGCGCGAACGTGATCGCTTGCAGAACAATCCCACCGGCCACAGCGCGCGTCAGCGCGGTGAACTGGCGTTGTAGGTACCCGCGATAGATCAGTTCTTCGCAAAAGCCGGCGGTCAGCGACGTCGCCAAAAAAAGGACGACTTCCATCGGACCCTGTGGAAGGAGATTTCGGATCGCCTGGTTCGGAGCGGTCTTCACGAAATAATCGAGTCCACTTAATACGCCGGCCGAGACAATGAGAAATGCGACAGCAATCGCGATATCGCGAAGAAAGTGAATCGGGCGCGCCCAACTGCCGCCGACCAGCTCAGCCATACGAATGCTGCGTTGACTGGCGCCGAACCAAATGAACGCCACAAGCGCCCATTCGAAAATGATGACCAGAATGTAACCGAACGCGCGGCCAATCTTCGGTCCCAACGGAGTGAGGCTTCCGGCGTGAGCGCTTGCAAACGAAAAACCAAACAGGATTAGAAGGAGAACAACAGTGTGCCAGGCAGGCGCGATCACGCCTTGGAACGAACCGTCCTTCGCTGAATTTGAAGCCATGGCCCGTGACAGTGGACATACCGATAGGCTGAAACACTGAATCGAGCGAATGAGTTGAGCAACATAGACGGTGAAGCTGCTCAGGAAGCAGCAAGTGAGTGTGGGCAACGAGCGAGTCAGAAAATGACAGCGGGCAGAGATCATCGGTCACTTATCACTGGTCACACGCGATCGAAATCCATTAACCTTTCAGCTACGGTTTGATCACTTTTTGTTTTTATGTTGCCGAAAACAAAGTACGCGCGCAGCGGCCACGTTCGCATTGCATATCAGATCACCGGTGACGGGCCGTTCGACGTGGTGTGGGCGCCCGGGACGATGTCGCATCTCGACCTGGATTGGGAAATTCCGCCGCGCGCTCTTTTCTTTGGGCGGTTCAGTAAATTTTGTCGCCTGATTCGCTTCGACAAACGCGGCACCGGCCTCTCGGATCGGCCGCTGAAAATGGCGACACTGGAGGAGCGCACCGACGACATTCGAGCCGTAATGGATGACATCGGAATCGAGCGTGCCAACATTTTTGGCGTTTCCGAGGGCGGCTCGATGGCGTGCCTTTTTGCCGGTACGTATCCACAGCGAGTGAATTCGCTTCTCGTCTGGGGCGCACAAGCCCGGTGGATCGCCTCTCCCGATCATCCGTGGGGCCAGACGCAAAAAGAGCATGATGAAATGGTCGCAACGATTGACGATGAATGGCCTTCTTTCGATTACCTCACAGGCCCCGGGGCCGGCCTGGGTCGCGATGCGGATCCGGCATTCATCGAATCTGTTGGTCGTTACATGCGCGCAGCGGCGAGCCCTTCAGCTGTTCGTGCGTATGAAATAATGAACGGCCAGATCGACACGCGCCCCATTCTTCCGTCGATCCAGGCGCCCACTTTGGTGATGAACCGCACCGGTGATCCATGCGCTCGCATCGAAGCCGCGCGCGACATGGCGTCGCGGATTCCGGGCGCAAAATTTAAGGAATATCCGGGTAACAGCCATTCCATGATGCTCGATGACATGGAGACCGTGTTGTCCGACATTCAGGAGTTCATCACCGGGAAACGACCGATCGATATCTACGATCGGACCCTGGCGACGGTGTTGTTTCTCGACATCGCTTCCTCGACCGAACGCGCGGCGGCGCTGGGTGACACGGGCTGGCGTAATGTCTTGAATTCGTATTACGCGATTGTGCGAAAGGAACTTTCTCGCTTTCGCGGCAAGGAAATAAACACAACGGGTGACAACTTTCTCGCGACGTTCGATGGCCCGGGGCGAGCGATTCGATGCGCGCTCGCCATCGC
>DASTZJ010000213.1:0-2217 GCA_035764345.1 Candidatus Udaeobacter sp. | reverse complement strand
GGTGGCAAAATCGACGAAGATGTACTCATAGAGACCGTCGTAGAGCTGCAGCGCTGCAGGGTAGAGGATCAGTCCAAGAACTAGTCCCGCTCCGCGAAGTAAAAACCATTCCACGCGTGCAGTTGACCGGGTGTGCCACATGGCGAGCGAGATTCCGAGCGCGAACTCGGGCAAACGACAGATCGCGAAACCGCCTAACACCCACAAGCCATTTTGCGGCCAGGCTACAAGCAACACGTAGCGCGCGAAAAATCCGGCAACACATGCGATTAACAGAAACATCCATGGTCCGAGGCGGCGCGCCGTGAGGAAGAGCAGGGGAAAGATTAAATAAAACTGGATCAGCATTGAGAAGTACCACCACGCCGCGTTGAGGTACATGAAATTCATCTGAATATCGATGAAGCGCAGACCGAGCAGGCTTAGGATGATGCGGTCGTCCACCGGTTCCAGTCGCGCGACGAATGGCGAAAGGAGGTAAACCAAATGCGCGACCCAGTACATGGGATAAAGCCGCAGAAACCGCGCGCGATACCATGCGCCCCACGTTATTACACCGGACTCGGCACGGCGCATGGTCGATTGCATCAGCGTCCAACCGCTCAGGATGATGAAAACGCCGACGGCATGGAACCCGAGTCCTGAAACTTTAAACCAGACTAGTCTCAGGATCGTCAGCACCCCCGCGGCGATGGTGCTCCAGTCGGGTGGCGGGAGAACGCCGTATTGGAAGTAAGTCCTAAAGAAATGAAAGTACGCGACCACGAGAATCGCCAGCCCCTTTGAGATATCGATCCAAAGAAGGCGTTTCATCGCATCGGCTTAACAGGGTCAGCGTAGATCGGTCAAGGCAGCGCTGATTGGCTTCGATGGCAACACTTCAGAAAGCGGCGCGAGGACGCGTGCGCACTCCGAAAGCTTTGCGAAATGGAGCTGACGCTCCTATGAATTTCGCGCGAAGTGCCTTGGAGTGCGATGCGTTTTCGCATCGCTTTCATTGCCTAAGCGCACCACAGCTTTCAGGTTGACTGTCCGTTGCGCCAATCGCTAGATCGGCGTCGTGATTTCGCAGGTCAAAGCCGATTCCACACTTGAACGCGAGCGTTTGCATGTCGTTACCGCAACGATAGCGATCAACGTCGTCGCGGTGTCGCTATTGACGTTCGCGCCGTGGTTGGACTGGCGCACGGGCGCAGCGCTCACATTATCGATAATTGTCTTCTCGTTGGCTTTGCGACAAGCGAAGTTTGCCAGATCTCCAGTCTTACTTGAGAGTACGGAGCGACTAAAACAAACGGTCACGCTGACCAACAAGGATATCCGCGAGCTTCGTCTCGCAGGCGATCTACTGGAAGGTCAAACCGGTAGATTTTGAGATTTATAAGTTATGAAAATTTCCTGTTTGCTAATTGTATTCATTTGCCAATCTGCTCTCGCAGCGCTCCCGACACCTTTGCCATCCCCATCGGCGGGAGCTTCCGCATCTCCAGTTGCGACGATCACGCAATCGGTTTCCGAATTATCCGCGCAGCGCGCCGCCACTGAGCGGTCGAAAATATACAGGACCGGTGCAGCTTACGGTCGCTGGCTCGACCAAGTGGCAAAGGATTCAGGCAACGCTTTTCTTCAGCGGGTGGTTTTCGATCGAGTTACCTGGATGCGTTTGCTCAGTTGTACCGTCGCGCTCGCGCTGTTGTCACTGCTCTCCGGTTGGTTTGTTTGGATAGTGAGGCGGCGCGCCGGCGAGATTGAATCGACACGATATCAGTCGTGGCTGGCACTGAGTGCAGCCGCGATTCGCAAGCCGGTCGCGCTTTTCATTTGGATGTGCGGCGGTGCGTTCGTGCTGTTACCTATCGCTGCGGGCATCATTTCCCGTCCCACACGCGTTTTTTGGGCGCGCACCCTCACTGCGATTCTCTACGCCGGATGGATCATCGCGGTGCTATGGCTGGTTTTTCGTGCCATTCGTGCGGTGGAAAAACGGATGCGTCTGTGGGCGGAGCGAACGCGCAGCTTATTAGGCAAAATCATTGTTCCAATTGTTGGACACTCGTTGCGGCTTGCGGTGCCGCTGCTTGGAATCATTCTATTGTTACCGCTGCTCAGACTTCCTGAAAACTGGACATGGGTGACGCAGAAAGGGATCGGCATTCTGTTCATCGTCGCGCTTTCATTCCTGATCGTTCACGGCATCAACGCGATGCAGGCTGCGCT
>DASTZJ010000212.1:0-10436 GCA_035764345.1 Candidatus Udaeobacter sp. | reverse complement strand
CATGAAAATTGCGAGCCCCTTTGTCGTAATCTTTTTTGCCGCTGCGACGTTGATTCTCGCAGTCGATGAATTGGCGTTGCACTTGGAACCCGCGCTGGAGGCGATCACGCCAGACGGCATGCTCGCGCACATTAAGGTTCTTGCTTCGGATGAATTCGAAGGGCGCGCGCCCGGGACGAAAGGCGAAGAGCTGTCCGTTAAATACATCAGTGATCAGTTCAAACAGACCGGATTGAAGCCGGGAAACGCGGACGGGACTTACACGCAGGAAGTGCCGTTGGCTGGAATCAAGGGCGAGCCGAGAATATCGGTCGTCGTTGGCGATAAAACCATCGATCTCAAATATCCCGACGATTTCATCGCGTCCTCGGCGCGTCTCCAGCCGGAGATCAAGATCGAAAATTCGAATGTGGTCTTTGTCGGATACGGGATCGTCGCGCCGGAGTACGGCTGGGACGATTACAAAGACACGGATGTGCGCGGGAAGACGCTGCTGATGTTGATCGGCGATCCGCCGATTCCCGATCCGAAGGATCCATCAAAACTCGATGAGAAAATGTTCAACGGAAAAGCGATGACCTACTACGGCAGGTGGACTTACAAATATGAGATCGCCGCGCAAAAAGGCGCCGCGGCTGCGGTGATTATTCATGAGACTGGGCCGGCCGGCTATCCATACTCGGTCGTAAAAACAAGCTGGGCCAAGGAAAACTACGAGATCGATTCGCCTAACAAAAACATGGACGCAGTGGGAGCGCGCTCTTGGATTACTCTCGATGTCGCGAGGAAATTACTGACTGACTCTGGTCAGGATTACGATGCGCTGAAGAAATCGGCGATCACAAAAGAATTTCGGCCAGTGACGCTGAAGGCCAAAGCCAACATCGAGATCAAACAACAATTGCGCTCATTCAAATCGCATAATGTGGTCGGCAAACTCGAAGGAAGCGACCCGAAACTGAGGGACGAATACGTCATTTATACCGCGCACTGGGACCATCTCGGGCGCCATCCCGAATTGCAGGGCGACCAGATTTTTAACGGCGCAATCGACAACGCGTCTGGTGTGGCGGCTGTCATTGAACTTGCGACGGCGTTCACAAAATTAAATCCACCGCCGAAACGCTCGGTATTGTTCATGGCCACGACCGCCGAAGAAGCAGGATTGCTCGGCGCGAAATTTTACGCCGAACATCCGCTTTATCCTCTGGAGAAAACACTGGCCGACATCAACATCGACACCGTGAACCCGTGGGGGAAAACGCGCGACATCGAAGACTTGAGCGACAACAATTCAACACTCGACGACTTGCTGGCCGCAGCCGCCAAGCGCAATGGGCGAGTGATGACGCCGAACAGTGAGCCGGAAAAAGGCCATTTCTATCGTGCCGATCATTTCGAATTCTCGAAACGCGGCGTGCCTTCGCTTTACACCAGGGGCGGCAAGGATTTTATCGACAAACCGGCAAATTTCGGACAACAAAAAAGAGACGATTACACCGCGCACCATTATCATCAGGTCTCGGACGAAGTTGATCCAAACTGGGATCTCTCCGGCGCGGTGCGGGATGTTCAACTTCTCTTCGAAGTCGGCTATCAGGTCGCCAATGGCGACAAATTCCCGGAATGGAAACCCGGCACCGAATTCAAAGCGAAACGTGACGAGATGTTAAAGAAGTGATTGGATTAGATACAATTTTTCCGTCTAATTCTTGTTAGATGTTGCTCGCGACATCGGGCTCATGACGCCGCCAGAAACGCTCCATACGGCACGATTGGTTCTGCGGAAGCCGACGCGTGAGGATGCGCCTCTAATGTTCGCGGCCTATGGACGAGACGCTGAGGTTGCGCACTACCTTACGTGGCGCCCACATACGTGTGTTGCCGACAGCGAAGCTGTCATTGGCCACTTCCTTGATTCGTGGCGTGACGGGTGCGAGTTCCACTGGCTGTTGTTCCGACACGGCGGCAGCGAGCTCATTGGTGCGACTGGTGTCCGCAGAGACGCGCAGCGATTCGATCGTGGATATGTCCTCGCGCGGCCACATTGGGGCTACGGCTTTATGGCTGAAGCGCTCACCGCTGTGGTCGACTGGGCGTTTACCGAGCCGTCTGTTTTCCGCATCGGCGCGCTCTGTGATATCGACGATCGGCGGTCAGCGCGCGTACTCGAAAGAGCTGGCTTCGAGAGGGAGGGCATTCTACGCTGTTGGGCGGTTCATCCGAACATTGCGTCAACCCCTTGCGACTGCTACTCATATTCGAAAACCCGCAACATATAAGTAGGCGATGCAGCGAACGGCGCCCCAGCCTCCGATCTACGTTTCGTGTCTTTGCCATCCACGCTTTCCCTTCGTTGCTACGTTCGCAGGGCTTGTGGTCGCTGATCTTGTGTCTCGTTAGGCCACTATGAGAGTGTTTATTCGCCAAACCACGCGACAGGACACCGAGAAAGTTGCCGGGGTTCTGTGTGAGGCGGGGCGTTGGTTGGAGCAGAGCGGCATGGCATGTGGCAAGATGATGAATTGATTCCATCACGCATCGCCGGGGATGTTGATACCGGATTATTTTTTAATGCCGAGGCGGCAGGTGTCGTGAAGTTTCAGCTCGAGGATCGACAGTTCTGGCCGGATGTGCCGCAGGGTGAGTCAGCATTTGTGCATCGGCTTGCGGTTAGAAGGCGATTTGCAGGCCGTGGGATTTCATCGGCTTTGTTGAGTTGGGCAGTTGAGCGAGCGCGATCGCTTCGCAGAGGTTACTTGCGCTTGGATTGTGAAGCTTCACGCCCGAAGCTTCGTGCAGTTTATGAGAGTTTTGGCTTTGTTCATCACAGCGACCGGCAAGTCGGGCCATATTTTGTTTCGCGCTATCAGTATATAATCACAGGATTGGTCACGTAACACTCGGCGTATTGTCGGTTATCTTTGCATTTCATACCGCCGTGAAGAAGTCAGTTGCAGCGCGGCGGATTAGATGGTTGAATCAGCACTCGCGAATCTGAAAATTTGAATGGGCTCTCTTAAGAAAAGACGCAAAGCAAAAATTGCCAAGCACAAGCGCCGCAAGCGCATGAAAGCGCATCGGCATAAGAAGCGTCTCCGATACAAGGCGTAGCAGCGGCTTGTCGCGAGGGCTGGCGTGTCGCCGCATTCATTTAGAGCACGCAGCCGACACGGCTGCCTCTACAGTGCACCAGCTGGTTTGCGGAGGTTCCGCCAAAGACTAACATTAAATGCGTGAGGCAGCGAAAGAAGAACTGGCGCATTTTCCTACGCCGGTGTCTCTTTTTGGCGCTGATTTTCCTCGTTGGCACAAGCGCCGTCGCCAGTCGAACACCTAAAAATTCATCGCCAAAAACTGGATCTTCGTCGGCAACAATCAAAAAGGCTGGTCGCCAGGACGATTCATCCAATTCCAAACCGGCTGCCGATCTTGCCCTGCGTTCGGAAAGGGCACACAAGGCGGATGCGCTAACGCATTTTGTCGAAGGAATGTCCCTTGAAGAAAATGGCGAGACGGATCGCGCGCTGGAGGCGTATCGCAAAGTGCTGAATGTCGATCCCGGCCAATCGCAACTAGCCTCGCGCGTGGCCGGTTTGCTGATAGAGCAGGATGACTTTCCACAGGCGATTGATGTGTTGAAAGATGCAATCAAGGCAAACCCGAACGATGCCGACCCGTATCAGCAGCTTGCATACATTTATGCGAAGTATCTCAAGAAAACCGATCAAGCTATCGATTATGCTAACCGGGCCATCACCCTGAGCCCTAGGGACATCGAAGGTTACCAGCGTCTGGTGGAAATCGAAGTTGCGGCCGGACAAGAGAAAAAGGCGCTCGAAGTTCTGGATCGCGCCACGAAGGTTCACAGCGACGACGCCAACTTTTGGATGCGGCTCGGCAAGCTTTACGTGGCGCTCCTTTTCAAGTCCGATTCACAGCCGAAACCCGACGAACTGAAAAGGATCAACGAAATTTTCAAAAAGGCAGCCGAACACGCCGGCGATGACCCTGCGATTCTAAAGGATGTCGCTGACTACTATGCCGCCTCCCAGCAACTGAAAGAGGCAATTCCGCTTTATCTGCGGGTTCTCGAGCTGCAACCGGACGACGCAAATGCGCGAGAGAAACTGGCAACTGGTTTTATCCTGACGAATCAGCGGGGGAAAGCAGTTGAAATGCTCGAGCAAATCATCAAGGAGCACCCAGAAAAGTATCAACCCTACGACTTACTGGCGCAGGTGCTGGATGATGAGGCGCGATCGCTCCAACGCGCAAAGAGAGTTGACGAAGCAAAAGCGACCTTTGCGAAAGTAGCCGCTAATTACGAGCAAAGCCTTCTGATTAATCCAAATCATGTGGGTGCTTATTTGCATCTAGCAGAACTGTTGCTTGGACCTTTAAAAGATGCAGATCGCGCGGTCAGATTGCTGGCAGAAGCCCGGCGCCGGTTCCTGGGCGCACCGGAGATCGTTTACTATCTGGCTATTGCCCAAAGCGAAGCGAAACAGACCCAGCAGGCCGTTGCGACTTTTGAGGAAGCATTGCACGAAGCGCAACTTGACCAGGACAATGACATCGTAAACGCCAAATTCTATTTCAACTACGGCGCAACCGCAGAGCAGGCGGGTTTGTACGAAAAGGCGGCCGATCTCCTTCGCAAATCAATCGCACTCGATCCAGCGAACTCGGCGGAGGCATGCAATTATCTCGGCTACATGTGGGCCGATCACAACATGAACCTGGATGAAGCCGAAACGATGATTAAACGCGCGCTCGAGATGGAACCAAATAAAGCTTCCTACCTCGATAGCCTCGGTTGGGTAGAGTTCCGAAAGGGCCAATTTGATCAAGCTTTGAGCGACCTGCTCCGTGCCGCAAAAACTGCAGACCACGATGATCCAGTTATCTTCGAGCACATTGGTGACGCCTATTTCAAATTGAATCGCGTTTCGGAAGCGGTGGAATCCTGGCAAAAAGCGTTGGCTCTCGATCCAAAAAATAAGAACCTAGCGAACAAGATCGAAAGAACGAAGGCGCCAACGGGCAACGGCCCACCAGCGAGGACCAATCGAACCCAGTGATCGCAATTAACATGAGTGATTACCCTACGCCGTGGCAGCGCAAGATGATGTGGGCGGCGCTCACGGCCTTCTGTGTGGTTCTTCTCATCGTGATCATCGGCACCGTGATTTGGGCCAGCGCCAATATCATTAGCTTTCTCCAACCGATCCTGATCCCAGTCGCCATTGCTGTAATTCTCACTTATCTGCTGGACCCGCTGGTAACGAAAATGTCTCGCGGGACGCTCAGTCGCACCAAGGCGGTGGCCCTACTTTTTGCTATCGCCTTTTTTGCCATCGGCGGATTGGCCGCGTGGCTCATCCCGACCATCTCAATCCAGAGCGCGAATTTTGCGAAGCAAGTCCCAGCTTATACGGAACGAGCTCGCGACTACATCGTGGATCTAATCTATCGATTCGATCAAACGTTCGGGTTCCTCGGCGGTGGCCGAGGGAAATCCGCCTCGACAAGTTTTGCAAACTGGCTCATCGGACCGGCGCCATCTGCTTTTCCTCACGCGCAACCGACTACTTCTCCCACACCAAGAGCTGTCGAGACTGCGCCCGCCGGTGAAACAATCGCGCCGAGCCCGCCGAAGCTAACCACTGCCGAACGCCAGCGCATTCAGGCATACGTCGAAAAACAAATGCCTAATTTGCAGCAGGCGCTTCCAACACTGATGGAAAAGTTCTGGGATATCCTCAAGAAAAGCATCGGCGGCTTTCTTGGCGTCACAGGCTTCTTGCTCAGTCTCATCCTCGTCCCGATCTATCTGTTCTTCCTACTAAACGAAAAGCCGCGCATCCAGGAGCACTGGAGGGAATACCTGCCCCTGCGCGCGTCGCCTTTCAGGGACGAAGTCGCAGACCTCTTGTCGGAAATCAATAGCTATGTCACTGCTTATTTTCGAGGACAACTGCTGGTGTGCCTGGTGGATGGCATCCTGATCGGGGCGACACTAACGTTTTTCGGTCTCAATTTTGCGCCTGTGATTGGTGCGCTTGTTGTCGTCCTAACCATGGTTCCCTATATCGGGATCATCATCTGCTGGGTGCCAGCCGTTCTGATTGCAGCTTTTCAATGGGGCGACTGGACGCATCCTCTCATCGTCACAGGCATTTTCATCCTAATACAAAACTTGGAAGGCATATTCTATGCGCCACGAATTGTCGGGACTTACGTTGGATTGCATCCGATGACGGTGATCGTATCGATCTTTGTCTGGGGTTTGATCATTGGCGGGGTAATCGGTCCCCTCCTTGCCGTACCGCTGACGGCCACCGTAAAGGTGTTGCTGGGACGATATGTTTGGGGCTGGCGTTTGAGAGAAAAGATCGAGGACTCGGTTAAATCAATTCCTGTAGTTGAAGAGCCAGAGGTAGCCACTCGCTCTTAGCCTCGGTAATCGGTATGGGTGTGATGGAAAGGAACAAGTGGATCGTTGCGCCACGAGACACGACATGAAAATCGCGGAACGAACCGAAGAAACCGGATACGGAAGAACTCGCCAATCGCTTTTTTGTCTGGAATCTTTCTTCCAACGACAGCTGTGGCCAACCCGTCTCGCTCTTTTAGCCGCTGGGTTGGCAATTGCTATTCTGCTGGGCGCTCTTTTTTTCAGGTATGGCCTAAAACTATATGAGGACTGGTACCAGACCCGTTTGTTACACCAAGCCGTTTCGATGCTGCAGCAGGGAAGATTCAGTGAAGCAACGCAGACCGCGCGAGAACTCCTGGCACAAGATCACAATTCTTTGCCGGCCCTCAACATATTAGCGGAAGCAGCAGAGAAACAGAATCTCGAAGAGGCGATCTCGTGGCGCGAGCAAATTGCGCGCCTGCTACCAAAAGATCCGGATAGTCAGCTCAATTTTGTTTCCGCTGCGCTGCGCTTTGGAAAGCTCGATCTGGCGAGAAAAGCGCTCGATCAAGTTCCCGCCAATGATCGCGACAGGGCCGCTTATCACGTCGTTGCGGGCTGGCTGGCTCGTGCAGAAGGAAATTTTGCCGAGCAAGAGCAACAATTTGCCGCTGCGGTAAACAAAGAGCCCAGCAATGAGCTCTACCAGTTCAACCTCGCAGCGCTGCAAATTCACTCCAGCGACGCGGAAAAGAATGCAAAAGCACGCGAAATCCTCCAGCGACTCAGCAAGCTCGCTCCCTATCAAGCCGGCGCGTTGCGCGCGTTACTTAATGATGCTGTGGGACGCAATGACCTCGCGGCGGCAGACAATTTCGCGCTACAGCTCCAGATGTCGCCGGAGGTCACCTTCGGCGATTATCTGCTCTGTCTGAATTTTTATCGGAAGCTCAACGAGAAAAAGTTTCGCCTGCTGCTGGAACGAGTGAAACCTTTTGCTGCGCGCAATTCATCCGATCTCGCATCGCTCATGAATTGGATGAACCAAAATGGACTCACCGCGGAGGTTGTTAAGTGGATCGACAAGCTCCCGACGGAGAAACTGACTTCGCCACCCGCCGCTGTTGCTGTAGCGGACGCGTACGCGAACGCAAAAAATTGGACGCGTTTGAAACGATGGAGTCGCCGCGGAATGTGGGGCGATTCCGATTACCTGCGTCTTGCATATCAGGCAATCGCCACGCGTCAATCACGACAAGATAGTGCGGACACGGAATTCAATGCACTGTGGCGCGCCGCGGAACAATCGACAAACGACCAACCCGAGCGCGAACTTGTACTCGCACGTCTCGCTTCGAAACGGGATTTGAAGAAAGAATCCGAACAACTGTGGCTGCGCGTCGCAGAAAACGCGCCCCTGCGGCGCCAGGCGCTCGACGCCCTTCGCCGACTTTATCGCGGAGACAATGACACCGGCAAGCTTTACGATGTTCTCCAGCGTCTCCACGAAAGCTCTCCCAACGAGGCGCCCATCACAGCGGATCTTGCGCGGCTTGGACTTAATCTTGGGCGGAATACCGAACGCTCGCATGCTCTCGCAAAAGAGGCGTTCGATCGCGCGCCGAACGAAGTCAATTGTGCCCTAACTTACGCGTTTTCACTCGATCGTCTTGGTCGGAACGCGGAGGGTGTTGCAATAATTCACGGATTGCCAGCCGACCAATTACGCGATCCACACGCAGCAGTTTACGTGGCGCTATTGCTAGCCGACGCAAACCAAATCGACGCAGCAAAAGATTACGTTGCCGCAGCGGGCGACGAGATTTATCCGGAAGAAAAAAAAGTGCTCGACGAAGCGAAAACGAAAATCGCAAAGGCATCTGCAGCTCCGTCATCAGCACTTTCGCCGGTTCCTGCCGAACCGAGTCCAACGCCAGCATTGACGCCGTCGCCATAGCAGCTTAGGCGCGCGGGCCACGCGGCTACAATGATTGCGTTCGCCGAGCTCTTTCCTCTTTCGCGATCGCCTTCGTCCAATGCGCAATATCCTTCGCATCCATATGGACCCGCGCCTCCAACCGGGCATCGCGAAATCTCCGCTCTTGGATGTCCAGAAGATATTGCTTTCGCGAAAGCAACGTGCCGCGACAAACGCGGTCGGCGCCGGCATTACGCTTCTCACTTCGCAGCCGCGAGATCAGATCGTCCATAATCGCGGGAGGAATTTTATCGCGCTCGCCTGGATAAATGTAACCGAACAATACCAAATGGCTGAGCAACACGCGCCAGTCCGAACCAAAGCGACGAACCAAATGCGCCCAATTGAGTTTCTCTGCGCAACTTTGAAGAATGTGCGCAACGTCAGCGCCGTCGAAACGTTCGCGTTCCATGATGTACGCTTTCATCCAAATCATTTCCTCTGGCGCACAAAGCTTCACTTGCAAGTCAAGAAAGTCGCTGCTGTGGGCACGCTCGAACCATGAGTCGTCCACTTCGCACAAACCGTTGCCTGCACGAAAAATCAGATCAACGCAGTCGCGACTGCGTGCAGCTTTGGCGAGCCAGTGCGGAAATGTCTTTTCCGTCTTGTATCCTGCGCGCTTCAGCGCATCGAGCGCCAAATCGACATGCTGCGGCCGCAAATATAGATCGAAGTCTTTTGTCCGACGCGAGACGCCTGCGTAAATCTCCACCACGTAAGCGCCGCCGATTAAGAATGGAATGTCCGCATCCTGCAATGCGACGACTGATCTGCGATGAAGGCAATCACCTTTGCTTTTGTCTCTTCTGGTTGCTGTTCTCTTCGCCGTCATCACCATCATAACGCAATTAAAGCCGATAATGAGTGCATAGACATAGCGCCGCCCGGCCAACCTGCCAAAAGCGTCCGTTCGCACCGGCGATTACGTTTCTCAACAAGAATGGCTAAGCGCGCGCTACGAATCGCCGCGACCGCGGACCTTCATTACGGCAAACACTCGCGCGGCACAATGCACGAAGCGTTCGCCGAGATCTCGAGCGCTGCTGATATCCTGCTGCTGTGTGGCGATCTTACGGACTACGGCCTTCCGGACGAAGCCGAGGCACTTGTCGCCGATATCCGCGCTGCCGTGAGAATCCCGATGCTTGCCGTGCTGGGTAACCACGATTTTGAATCAGGACAGGCGGAATTGGTTTGCAAAGTTCTCGATGACGCGGGTGTGAATGTACTCGACGGCGAAGCGATTGAAGTCGCAGGAGTCGGCTTCGCGGGCATTGCTGGTTTCGGTGGCGGTTTCGGACGCCGAATGCTGAACGCATGGGGCGAACCGCTCATTAAACAATTCGTGCAGGAATCGATTAGTCACGCCGTCCGCCTGGAACAGGCGCTCGCGAAACTACAAACAGAACGGCGCATCGTAGTGCTGCATTACTCTCCTATCCGCGCCACCCTGAAAGGGGAACATCCCGAAATTTTTGCCTTTCTCGGTTCCAGCAGATTGGAGGAGCCAATCAACCGGTTCCGGGTCAACGCGGTGTTTCACGCGCATGCCCACAATGGCATTCTCGAAGGAAAAACTTCGACGGGCATTCCCGTTTACAACGTCTCTGCGCCGGCGCTTCGCAAAACCGGAAAACCTTACCGCATTGTCGAACTGTAGGGCGCCTGTGTCAGACGCCGATCGATCCGAGCGGTTTCTCCGCCACAACGCGCCATGTTTCTACATCCGCTCGGCTTTGTGTGGGTGAAATGCACTGGACAGCTTTCAATGAGTCAAACGTTACTTCAGGAAAGGGCACTTCAATCGAGTGTGTCAGCAGGCGTCGATCCTGAATCGACATCCTCTTATAGAGCAGGCTCAAGTGCGGATTGAGCTGGTAATCAGACGAACCTTGCGTCGCATTGCGAATGCTTTGATTAAGCTGCCGCAATTGTGTGTTCAGAGCGAACTGCACAAAAAGTGTCTTAATAAACTCAGAGGAACCATCCACCTTGAGCGCCCGGAGCACTATTTGTTCGCAATCGCGCGCG
>DASTZJ010000211.1:0-2025 GCA_035764345.1 Candidatus Udaeobacter sp. | reverse complement strand
CGCGGGCCGGAAAACGCGCTGATGCCAAATTGGAAATGGTTGCCTGTCGCGTATCACGGACGCGCCAGCTCGGTTGTGATCAGCGGCACTGATGTGCGGAGGCCACAAGGCCAAATCAAACCACCCGATGCTTCGGCGCCGATCTTTGGCCCGACAAAGAGCCTCGATTACGAACTTGAGACGGCGTTCCTGATCGGTCCGGGAAATTCGTTAGCCGAACCGGTGGCGATTGATCGCGCGATCGATCATATCTTCGGCTTGGTTTTGATGAACGATTGGAGCGCGCGAGATATTCAGGCGTGGGAGTACCAGCCGCTCGGCCCGTTCCTGGCGAAGAATTTTTGCACCAGCATCTCGCCATGGGTGGTGACGTTGGAGGCACTTGAGCCTTTCCGAAGACCGCTCCCGACGCAGGATCCCAAGCCGATGCCATACTTGCGAGCAAAGGATGATTTCACGTTCGACATTCAACTCGAAGCGCGCTTGCAAACTTCATCGATGAATGCGGCACACGTTATCACACGCACAAACTTCCAAAATCTTTATTGGAGTATTGCCCAACAACTTGCTCATCACACGGTCAACGGCTGCAATTTGCAACCTGGCGACCTGCTGGCGGGCGGAACAATCAGCGGATCAACTGAAGAATCGCGTGGCTGCATGTTGGAATTGACCTGGCGCGGCGCGAATCCTTTAAAGCTGCCGAATGCCGAAACGCGCAAGTGGCTCGAAGACGGAGATACCCTGACAATTGCCGGCTGGTGCCAGGGCGATGGTTACCGCGTCGGCTTTGGCGATGTGAGCGGGAAAATTATTGGAAGCGACGAGTGAACAGTGACAAGAGCGACCTCAAGTCGACTGTTATCTTTGCGCGATGGGTGTCCTGGATCGGGCATCCGTTAGTTTTCATCAGCCTCTCGGTCGCGATTATCATCGTCCTGCGCGTCGCTAATCGCGCCGGGCTGACACTTTGGCTGACTCTGTTTGTAACGGTGATTCTGCCGATGGCATTTTTGCTTTTTTGGGGGGCGCGATCAGGCCGATGGAGCGACCTGGATGTTTCCGTTCGCGTGGAACGTGCCCGATTTTATCCACAAGCGATTCCAATTTCGGCGATGGCCGTGATTGCTCTTTGGGTATTGCGCGCCCCGGCTTTCGCACTGCGCGGGGCCTTGGTGACCTTGTTTCTGCTGGTTGTGGCCGCGCTGGTCAATTTTCGGATCAAACTGTCGTTACATGCGCTTTTTGCTTTCTATAGCGCGATCATTCTAATTATGGTCAATCCGGTCGCCGGCGCAATTGCCTTCGCTCTGGCCTTCCTCGTCTTCTGGTCGCGGCTCTATCTGAGGCGCCATGATCTTCTGGAAATGCTCGTCGGCACATCGCTCGGTTTGCTGGGTGGACTGATCACGACCTGGTAGCTTCCCGCGAAGCGTTTAATCTGACACGAGCTTAATGTTAGTGTGAAAGCAAACTTGTTCCTGTTCTTCTTGGTCTCGACACCGCTCAATGCCTTTGCACAAGAACAAACCAGTGCCTACGCTGAGCAGACGTCAACCCCAATGAGCGCACGAGATCGCAATGTCCAAGTCATACTCGAGATTTTCCGCGCGCTAGAGCAACGCGATCCGAACCGCAGAAGTATGGATAAAAGGGAGGACACTCTCTACCAGCCCGATGTCGAATTCCATTGGCCATCGGCGCTGCCATATGGCGGGACCTTTCGCGGCAAGGACGCGGCAGTCTGGAGTGCCACGTGGAATCCTTTGCAACCGACTGCGGCGGAACGGAAGATGGATCCGCAGGTAATTGGCGCCGATGAACATCAGGTGGTCATTCTCTACCGCCAGCGAGGCGTCAGCCCAAGTGGTGAGCGATTCGACGGTGAAGTGATTGGCCTGTACGAACTACGCGACTCCAAATTGTCGCGGGCTCAAATGTTCTACTTCGACGAAGCGGCGCTCGCTCAGTTCTTGCAACGAGCTACACGCGAACTTCAGCAAACGAAACCTTGATTGAGCGAGC
>DASTZJ010000210.1:0-2548 GCA_035764345.1 Candidatus Udaeobacter sp. | reverse complement strand
CGGCTGGCGTCTTTGCGACGTAAAATAATCACACCTAGGCAAACGAGAATGAAAGCAAACAACGTTCCAATGTTCGTGAGATCGGCCAGGGAACCGATGTCAGTGAGCATTGCAACGCCGCCGACGGCAACGCCGGTCCAAATCGTCGTGATGTACGGTGTGCGGAATCGGCGGTGAACCCGCGCAAAATATTGTGGCAGCAAACCGTCGCGCGCCATGGCCATGAAAATGCGCGGCTGCCCGAGCTGGAAAACCAATATCACAGAAGTAAGACCAGCAAGCGCGCCGGCGCTAATAAGTGCTTGCGCCCAAGGCCGGCCAGCGAATGCGGTCGCGACCGCGGCAGAATCACCGAAATACGTCGTGTATTTTCTCATTCCCGTGATGACCGCTGCCATCAGCACATACAGCAGTGTACAAATAATCAGGCTCGCGATGATTCCGATCGGCACGTCGCGCTGCGGATTTTTTGTTTCTTCCGCAGTGGTGGAGACGGCGTCGAATCCGATGAACGCGAAAAAAACGATGGCAGCACCGCTCATCATGCCGCCTACGCCGTTGGGTAGAAATGGTTGCCAATTAGTTGGGTGCACCATAAACGCGCCAAACGCGATCACGAAGACAACGACCGCCACCTTGGTAACGACAATGGCGGTATTGGTGCGCGCGCTCTCCCGAATCCCGTAGATCAAAAGGATGGTCACTGCCGCAACAATCAGAACCGCAGGCAGGTTTAAGGCGATAGGGTGGCCTAAAATAACGGGCAAAGTGGTGGACGAATAATTGTTGAGCGTCTCGCCGCCTGTGGACAACAGGCCGCTAGCGGTTCGGTAATCGCTCACCAACCAAAGCGGAAATTTCAGATGGAACAGGCTTCCACACAACTGCACGAAATAACCGGACCAGCCGACTGCCACGGCCATGTTCCCAACCGCGTATTCGAGAATTAGGTCCCAACCGATGACCCACGCGATGATCTCGCCGAGCGTTGCGTACGAGTACGTGTAGGCCGAGCCTGACACCGGAATCATCGAGGCAAGCTCGGCGTAACAAAGTGCAGCGAAACCGCACGCGATCGCTGCCACCACGAAAGAAGCCATGACCGCCGGACCCGCACCCGGCCGTCCATATACCAGCTCGGCGTGAGTAAGATGCGATATGATGAAGTTGAGCACGGGCGTTTTCCACAGGGATGCCTCCATCTGTTCACCGGCAGCAGCCGTCCCCGCCAGCGCGAAAATTCCGGCCCCGATGACGGCCCCGATCCCAACGCAGGTCAGGTCGAACGCACCGAGCGCGCGCTTCAACTGGCGATCGGGCGCGGCCGCTTCAGCCAGCAAATGGTCCGGACTTTTGGTCTTGAAAAGTTGAAGGGCCACTGCGCGAAATCGTGTCATCAATGGCTTTGCCTGGTCAATGCAAACTTTGAGACGGCAGTGAACCGGGATGTCGCCAACGCGGTGTCATATATTGAAACCGAAGGCGCGTTTGGTCATGAACGCCTCGAATCAAGCCATAGACTCCGTCGAAAGGTTTTTGTAATCTGGCACTCGTATGCCCGATGAGCTGGAAAAATTTGTCTTGGGCGATGCGGCGATCTCGGCAATCGAACAAGCGCAACCGCGCCGAAGACGATTTTTCGGCCGGCGAAAAACTCAGCGCACGCCCCTTACGCATTGTGAGAATTGTGGAACACAACTGCAGGGACATTGGTGCGCCCAATGCGGGCAACCGGCAATCGATTATCGGCGCTCCTTCCGGCACGTCATTGCCGATTTACTCAACGAATTCCTAAATTGGGACTCGAAGTTTTTCGCGACGATCGGTCTCCTCGTGGTTCGTCCATGGAAATTGACGAATCAGTTTCTCGCAGGTCATCGCGTGCGGTATGTGCATCCGCTCCGACTCTACCTTCTCGCAAGCATCCTCTTTTTCTTTGCCGTGAATTACGGGGCAAGAGGGCTTCGTTTTGAACTGGGCAATCTCAGTCCAAAAGACCGCGCAGAACTCGAAGCCGATTTAAAGAAAGAAGATTTGCCGCCCGCAGCGCGCGAGAAATTGGAAGCATTACTACGGGAATCTCCGGCTTCACCGGCGCCATCCCCTCAAACAACCGCGCCTTCGCCTTCACCCGCGCCCAAAACCGATAAGGAGAAGCAGGAATTTGGGAAAGTAGGCGAGCGACCGTTTGTGGTTTTTGACCAAGCGAAATCCACAACTCTCTTCGAGAGCTGGATCGAAGCGCGAGCAAAGGAGAAGATGGGCGAACATGGAACGAAAATGGGACTTTTTATCAGCACACTCTTCAGCAATCTGCCTTACATGATGCTCTGCTGTATCCCCCTCTTCGCTCTTGTTTTGAAAATCCTCTATCTCCGCCGCCACATTTTTTATATCGACCATCTGATTTATGCGCTTCACATCCACACATTCGCTTATACCGGAGTTATGCTAATCGTGCTCGCGACAATCGGACTCAACCACATCGCTCCAGGTACGATCACAGGTTGGATTATCGCGCTCCTTTGGATGGCCTTCGTAGTGCAAA
>DASTZJ010000209.1:0-11629 GCA_035764345.1 Candidatus Udaeobacter sp. | reverse complement strand
AGTGTCGAAACCAAGTCAATTGCCCGACGCATTGTTCTCGCGCTGTTTCCCATCTTCGGGACGTGGACATGGTGCAACCTTGGATTCGGTGGGTCTTGGCAAATCGCTCTCGGATTCGCGCTACTGGGAGAAGCAGGAGCGCTATACTTTACCTTGGTTCGAATGTGTCCCTTCGTTGCAGGCGCGTTTTGCGCGCTCGCATTTGGAAATCGCACCGAGCTGGTTCTTGTTTTGCCGATTTTTCTTTATTTGTGGTTCACGAGTCCCGATGGCAGCGAGGCAATCGGATTAAGCAACATTGGGCAACGACTTCGCAAAAAGGCGCCTGAGTTGATCTCCTTTATGGTACTACCATTAGCTCTTGGGGTTTTAACAGCGGAGTATAACTTCGCGCGCTTCCATTCTATCTTTGATTTCGGATACGCTCGAATCCCCCGTGTCCTCCAAGAGCCATGGTATCAGCACGGATTATTCTCTCTCCACGCGATCCCGGACAATGTACATCATATGCTTTTCGGGGGATTCGGCGATCTTTTCCCAAAGTTTCCCTACCTACACCCGTACGGTTTTGGTTGTTCGATCTTCATCGCCAGCCCATTTCTTTTCCTCCTTTTTCGTGAAGGCGGAAAGTACAAGATTCCCGCGTGGATCGCGATTGGATTATTGACGGCAGCGCTGTGGTGTCATGGAAACCCTGGGGGCTGGCAGTTCTCGTATCGCTACGCCATGACCCTGCTGCCCTGGATGTTTCTTCTACTGACCGGCAACGGCCCGTCGAAAATATCTGCAAACGAATTTTCCCTCTTTGCCGTGTCAATCGCGATCAACGCTGCGGCGACTTATCAATTTCTTTGGACCAACCTCATTCATCCGTGAACCCGCCTAGACCGCACACTGTACGTGCCATTCTCACTTCTATTTTGCAGACGAATGCCGCCCCAATAACACTTCCCAGGCAGCTCTAGTTTCGGCCGGCACGTTCTGGTCGGCGTCGATTAGCCAGGAGATCGTCGCGAGCGAGTTCACAACTACCGAAAGAGTAACTAGCCCGACTATGACATGACGTGTCCGGAGTAACGCCAAGTCCCCTGAGCTGAGAAAGACGATCAGAGAGAAGATCAAAAAAGGATAAAGATCAGTGGCGTAACGTTGGGCGAGCGCAAAAAACGATAAGATACAAATGAATTGGGCGAAGAGAGCTGCCGCGGCCACGCGATCAAACATGTCCGAGCGGTTTCTTCGAAACAGATAAACGACGCCGATGCAGGCGCCGAATAGCAACCAGGAGGAGGACCAGGTAACAGGCAAAAACGTTTCACTGAACGGAAGCGAATACAGCGACGGATACAAATACGGATGACGATCGGCCTTCACGAATGGCGGTCGGTGTTCGATCGCCGGAGGATGGGGACTAAAGTAATCGGCCAGGCTCTGCGGCACGCGGCGGAGATCGAAGGTGCCATGGTTGTGCGCGAACTCGCGGTGAACCGGATTGATGTAATAGTCATAATTAACTCCGCTCAGGCTGCCGAATTTTGCGTAGCTTAGCCAAACGTAGAAAGCAAGGCCGGCGCCCAGCGGGAGAAGGAGTGCCATCAAATTAGTTATTCGATTCTCACGCCTTATTCGCAGAGCAACAAGCGGCGCGATCAGAACGAAAGGCGCGCCGAAAGTGACTCGAGAAAGTAAAGCTCCGGCGGCGCAGAGCGAGAATCCCAACAGTAAACGCGTCAAAGCAG
Source organism: Candidatus Udaeobacter sp. (assembly GCA_035764345.1). Lineage (GTDB taxonomy): Bacteria > Verrucomicrobiota > Verrucomicrobiia > Chthoniobacterales > UBA10450 > Udaeobacter. The sequence continues at coordinate 9,890 of DASTZJ010000209.1, read as the reverse complement.
CACCCTCTGCCTGTCGCGAGCGAAAAGCGAAATGGAGCGCGGCAAGCGACCAGGCCAGTCCCCAAATGATCGCTTCATCATATATGGAAAGGTTCCCAAGGAGTAAGAGCAACGGTGAACCGAGCGCAAAGCCGACCACGCATGCGTTTCCCAGCCAGTTGCGAGCACGTGACGAAAGTTGGGACGAGCGCAAGGCCGTCCCCACTAGGCCGGCAAAGGCCGACAGCGCGATAACTCCCGCGCAATATCCCGAAATTCGGGACCATTTTCCGCGTCCTTTCGGGTAAACGAAATTTAAAGGAATACGGAGGAACGCCGGGAATGGCCCAAAGTACATGCGCACCTTACCATTTACGATCATAGCCTCATGACCGATCGCCGCTGCATCGACATCCACATCACCCCGCAGAAAATGCTTCGCCTGTGAATCGTAGGCCTCCCCAAGCACCTCCTTAACAAAAATCTGCCGTCCGCCCGTCATGGTGAACACCCAAAGTAGCATGCTCAACAAGAGCGTAAGGGGCCAGAGACGAGGCGAGTTATTAGAAGTCAAAGGTCAAAGGATGCGCGCTATTTCATGAATTCGAGCGCGGCTTTTCTTTGTCAGCGTAAGTGCAGCCCACCATCAAAATCGAGAAGATCCCGAGCAGGCTCCCATTGGAAGGTCGCGGGCAACGCTGGTTCTTGTGCAACGTAGCTGGTGTCCGCGTAGCCGCACGCGCCACCCTCGTAATACGATGATTTACGATAGGCTTCCTGCATCGCGCTCTCGACACGCCGCGGATAGAGATGGTACAGTCCACATTCCGTGCAGCGAACGACGTTGTATGGTTCCTGCAAACGAAACGGAAACTCGCGCCGGTTGCTCGCGCATATCGGGCACGCTGGATATTCCAGGTTCGTGAGTAGCTCTGCGCCTCTGTGTTTGATAGTCATCAATTTGTATAGTGCCAGCCACGCAATTTTCGCCGGAGGATCCAAACGCTGCGACCATGAAAATGATGGAGTGGCAGGGTGTACATCCTTGACAGTATGCATGTCAAATTCTTCAACCACGAATGGGCACTCACAGACACTAATCTCAAAAGACAAATTCCCTTTCCGTATTTGTGTTGATTAGTGGTTACGCGGTCCATCCCGCTGGCAGGCGTTTTTTTCCAGGAGCGCGCAACTTGCCGTCTGTGTGCGAGCGCCTCGGAATCTGGAGTTCCAAGGCGCGGGTTCATCGAGCGCCCATTTCAGAAGTGAGCGTTGTGGAACCGCCGGTGTGGATGCAATATTACGCGAATGAAAGACCAGTTCGTCTTCGAAATCGAGGAGGATCAGAATATGCTGGTAGCAGTATGCCACGATCCGGAAATGGCGACACAGGGAGAGAATCTGGATGAACTCATCACGATGATTCGCGATTTCGTCCGCTGCCGATTCGACGAAGGCGATGAACGACTACACTGGGCCATTCGCCTCCGCTTCTTGCACGATGCCGTGTTGCCCATCCACGTCGGGTGAAACTGCCGCGACCTGGACGCTCTGATTGCCCGAGCTCGGCAGGAAGATGCCATCGGAAAAACCCCATCGATGGATGAAATCGTCGGGGACAAATGAATTCTGGCAGTTCTACCGCGAATTGCGAGCACGCCGGAAACTCCAGGTTCGCAGCGCTCTCTGCGATTGTTTCCTGCAAACTCATCTGACGCTGCAGAGCTCCCGGAAATATATCGCGACGAGCATTTAATACTCGTAATTAATCGACGACAAAGCCTTCCTTTTCTGCCGCCTGCTCGAGGCGCGCGTCTTCGGTTAAAAAGTGAGCCGAAGGCGCTTCGAAATTGCTCGCTATCAGGGCCGCACCCAGCTGAAGAGCGTCGGCGGCGCTGAGCGGATGGGTCTTGAGCAAGCGAACAGCTGTGCGATGCAAGCTTTCACTGGCGTGAACCACTTGCCAGCCAGCGCGCATCGCTTCCAGCCGGCGATAGCTTTCAGCGACGATTTCCGCCGCTGCGCCTTCCCGCTGACGTCGCGCGATCGCCGAGACACATTCCAGCGATGTGCCCCACCACGTGACGATTGGCTGGTTCTCAAATTGACGATAACGATGTGCCGCCGGCTCGCCCACCAGAAGCGCAATGATCGGTGAAGTGTCCCAATAAATTACCATCGCGGCTCACGACGTTCTTCCAGAACCGCCTCGACGAGACTCTTCTTAAATTTCAATCGCGGTAGTTTGAAGAAATCTCTGGGCAATTTGCCCGCGCCCCGTTTCAGCAAACCGCGCCGTTCCAGTTCGGCCAGCTTGGCTTCATCTCCCTCGCGACTCCCAGCCGCCAGGGGTTCGAGCCGGGCTACTGGAATGTTTCGGTCAAGGATCAACACCGACTCGCCGTGTCGAACCTTCTTGATTAGCTTACTTAGATTAGTCTTTGCCTGTGTGATACTGGCCGTGATCATTAAGACCAGAATGACCTGATTAACAAGACCTGTCAAGCCCTCAACGGGAGTGAGCTTATTACTAAAAACGGCCAGATTAGCGAGATTCGGCTGCGAGCTCTGCCGTTGCGGACCGCGCATTCTGGGCCACGTCTATTTCCGCTAGAGGATAAGAAGATGCTTGGCCTGAGCGCCTGTGACGGCGGTAGGTGAGATTGTCCGATCGAATGTAACTAATCGGCCGCCCCTTTTTTTGGCCAGACCCAGCAGATACACATCGGTCGGAGCCTTGGATGTCAGCAGATGATCCAGTTTGAATCGGCGGGAATCGCAAATGGAAATGGAGTCCGACCAGAATGTATGTTCGGCAGCTTCCACGGCTGCGGCAAGCCGGCGCGCGATTTCCCGCACCGGAAGTCGGCCCGGATACTGCGGTTGCGACATCACTCGAATGCACCCGTTTTGCGTAATGGGACATGTCGCCCACCCGAGAGACTGGTTCTTTTCCAGCCAGGCGTGCGCATTGCCATGATGCACGTGGGCGGCGTCGAACAACGCGATGAGCATGTTAATATCGAGAAGTGCGATCACATCTCACTGGATTCCTCGATTATTTTCTGCACAAGTTGCGGCGTAACCACACGACCGTCTGCCGGCAAGATCTCGAAACCGTGTAGCAGCTTGCCGGCGCTTTTGCCGGAATGGTTTTGGATCCCCTTCCGCGCTAATTCGGAGATCACTTTGCCCGCCGTTTTCTTTTGGCGAGCAGCTAATTCCTTGGCGGCGCCTAAAATGTCTTCGTCAATATCAAGCGTCGTCCGCATGCATCAGATGCTAACGCATCAGGTGTAAGAACGCAACAACTGTTTGCGCACTGAGGAAGTTCACATCAACCGCCAGAAACCTCTGAGGATACGACACAGTGATCCGGCAGCGTGAAGTCGGCGGCAGCAATACGGCGAGATAGGCGTCTCGGGAAATTCTGAAAGACGCCAAGCCTTTGCCGTGGACTCTGGCGTTGAAAAGGCCGGTCACGGTCGATGATTGCTCAACAACAATCTCTGCTTCCCCCGGGCAACGGATTCGGACTTGCGCGCCTCATCGGAAACGCCTATTAGCTTTACCCTCATGGTTCATCATGTCGTTCTCTACAAACTCAAACCCGAGGTCACCCCTGCCCGCGTGGAGGCGATGATGATGAACACCCGCATGCAACTTCTGAAAATTCCCGAGGTCTTGAGCATCAAATGTGGGAAACGGATCGACCCCGAATTGCCGTGGCCGTTCTTCATTGCCATCGATTTCGAGTCGATGGACAAGTACGCAATCTTTCGCGAAGACCCCATTTTCGTGAAATTCATGGAGGAAGTGATCAAGCCGAACACAGAGGATTCCCTGGACCTGGACTTTGAAATGGATCCGGGCAAGGACGTCCGCTTTTCTTAGGGTGGGAAACGTCCAACGTCGAACTCCGATAAATCGCGGGCAGGCGCCCAACTTCCAACCTCTCATTGCCCACGAACCACACGAAATAAACGAACTCTTTCCTGGCATGCCGTAGCGCAGCAAACGTAGCTTTCGCGTGATTCGCGGGCTCATCTTGTCGTTGTGGTCTGGATGCAGAGAGGTGGCACGCGCGGCACGTCCCGCCATTGCTATTTTCGCGCGGAACGCGTAATCATCCGATTTCGATGCGTCTCGGCTATCTTTACTCCCGGTATCCAGTGCTGTCGCAGACATTTTGCGACGCGGAGATGCTGGTGTTGGAACGGCTCGGTTTGGAACTCGAGATCGGCTCAGTGTACCCTCCGCTTACGAGCCTGCGTCACGAGCATATCGCCCGTTTGCGCGCGCCGATTCATTATGCGCCGCCGCAGGAAATCTTAAAAATTTCAGAAAAGAACGCGAAAGCGAACGGAAATTGGCCGCGCGACCTAGTTGAACGGCACGAGCGAAAATATGGCCCCAGCGTAAAGGCGGAGCAGCGCGCGCGTAATGCTCTTTACTTTGCCGACCATTTCAAGCGCCGCGGCGTCGATCATGTTCATGTCCACTTCGCGAATCGAGCAGCGCACACTGCGATGTTCTTGAAAGAGATTTCTGGGATTCCATTCAGTGTGACGGCGCATGGACAGGATTTCATGAAGGACCTTGGCAATGATGACCTGTTGCGGGAAATCTGCGCTGCCGCAGAGTTCGTCGCGGCCGAAACGGATTACAGTCGCGACCTGCTTCGCCAGCGCTGTCCGGATTCCCGAATTCACCGTGTTTACAACGGGATCGACCTGACGCGTTTTCCGGCGCCGCATGATGAAACCGCGCGCCCAGCGGGTCCGAGCCGGACTGGCATAGCGCCCTACCAAGTGCCGCACATCATCAGCATCGGCCGATTGGTCGCGTTCAAGGGATTTGAGTACCTCATCGACGCTTGCGCGGACCTCGCGCGCCGGGGTCTCGAGTTCACCTGCGAAATCATTGGCGATGGCCCGCTACGCGGTGATCTCGAAGCAAGAATTAGAAAGCTGAACCTGTCAGACCGGGTTCACATGCTCGGCTCACTATCGCAGGCAGGAGTTCTCGAAAAACTCAGGGCTGCTGATATTTTCGCGCTTGCTTCGGTGACAGACGCCCAAGGGGCCAGCGATGTTTTTCCAACCGTGATCATTGAGGCGATGGCGGCTGCGCGTCCTGTTGTGTCCACTCGGTTGGCTGGAATTCCTGAATCGGTCGTAGACGGCGAAACAGGGTTGCTCGTTCCGCCCGAGGATACGATGGCGTTGGCCGAAGGGCTGAGCCGACTTATAGAAGACCCCAAATTGCGATTGCATTACGGTCGCGCCGGGCGCGCGCGAATCGAACAACATTTCCGAATCGAGCACACTGTGGGGCCGCTTATCGAACTTCTGCAGAAAACATCGGGTGTGTCGCGGAGCAATGCCTCCCACAGCGGCGCCGCTACAGAAGAAAGTCAGATCGCGTACATCATCGATCGGTGGCCGGACAGAGATTTGCGACTCCTTGAACGCGAGCTTGAAGAGATGAAGCGACATAATGTGCCGATCGTTCCAATCGTGTGCGAATTGAATTCTGGTGCGCGGTACACGCGGGCGATGGAAAAAATGGCGCCGTCACTCGAATTTCTACCGGACCCGATGGTGATCGAGGCCGAATGGCGGGCAAACCGCGCACTCGCCCAAAAACTGGAAGAAGATCGCGCGCAGCAGAGCGCCAGGGCGCCAAGTGCTATCTTTTTGCGGCAGGCGCGTTTTGCTCTCGTCCTGACCAAGCTGCTTCGAGAGAAAAACGCGTCGCATGTCCACGCGACGAGTTCCCCTGCCCTCGTCTGCGCGCTCATCTTAAAAAAACTTCTCAATGTTACAGTGAGCGCGACGATCGAGGCGCGACCGGCCTTACCGCGAGAGTGGCTCCAGAACGCGTTATCAGAGTCTGTAGGTGGTCGTGTGAGAGATCGGCAATTAGTCCGCGGCAGCTCGTTCCTTGTTGATAAGACGACATTCCGTTCGGCTCCGCAGCAGGCGCTTGGATTAGTCAGTCAAAAGAGCGGGATCGATTTGACTGTTGGCAGGCGTTTCTGGCACGAATGGGCGGGATTACTTATGCTCTGGAGCGGCAGCGATCGAAACTCGAGAATCGAAAATCGAAAATGAAGAGAGCCATTCTTCTCGCTGGCGGCGCCGGGACGCGTCTTTTCCCGCTTACGAAGATAGTCTGCAAGCAACTTCTCCCGATTTATGACAAGCCAATGATTTGCTACCCGCTGGCTACGCTCATGCTCGGCGGCCTGCGCGAGGTGCTGATCATTTCCACGCCGAAGGATTTGCCGATGCTGCGCGATTATCTGAACGACGGCGCGTACCTTGGCATCCGGATTGACTACGCCGAGCAACCGAAGCCCGAGGGGATCGCGCAAGCTTTCCTGATCGGCGCAAAATTCATCGCCGGCGGCGGCGCATCGCTTATCCTCGGTGACAACATTTTCTACGGGAAACTCGACTTTTACAGGGACGCTTTGTCCATCGAGCGTGGGGCCTGCATTTTTGGATATCAAGTGCGCGATCCGGAACGGTACGGCGTAGTCGAGTTCGGCGCTGATGGGAAGGCAATCAGCCTGGAGGAAAAACCAAGCCAACCGAAGAGTCACTTCGCAGTCCCGGGGCTTTATGTTTATGATGAACGCGTCGTCGAGCTATGTCGGACACTGCGTCCATCTGCGCGTGGCGAACTGGAGATCACGGATTTGAACTTGCTCTATCTCAAAGAGAAAGATTTGCATGTAAAATTGCTCAGCCGCGGCATGGCGTGGCTGGACACCGGCACTACGACGAGCTTGCTGGAGGCTGGCAACTACATCGCGACAATCGAACACCGGCAGGGGCTGAAAATTGCGTGTCTTGAGGAAGTGGCGCTTCGCGCGGGATTTATTACGCAATCAGAATTGGCAGCTACCATCGATCGGCTTCCGAAAGGCGAGTATCGAGATTATTTGCGGATGGTCTGCGACGAAGGGCCAAGCGCTGGACCAGAGCCAGTCGGCTAAACAGGATGTCAGCCAGCTTGGCTGACTCGGCCGCCGGGCTGCCAGCCTGGCGAATAGGCGTCTCTGCAGACTGGCAGCCTGACCTCTTACTTTGGTTGCTCGCGCAGCAGATGATTTGTGTCCGCTAGCAATTTCGTTACGGCGTCCGCTTCGGTCGCATCGTAATAACCGCGGATCTGACCGTGCCGATCCACCAGCACCATGCGCGTGCTATGAATCGGAATGCCTTGTTCACCGCTGCCGTCCGAAACGGCGAGTTTAAAACCATCGTGCGAGAGTTTGTAAATCACACTCTTCAGTCCCGTAAGGAAATCCCAGCGCCCGGGATTTGCCTGCAATTTCTCCGCGTAACCGCGCAGCACCTGCGGCGTATCTTTCTCCGGATCGACACTAAACGAAACCAGGTGCACGTCGGTCTTTTCCAATGGCTTTTGCAGTTCGCTCATCCGGCTGCTGATCATTGGACACGGTCCTGGGCAGGTGGTGTAAACGAAATCAGCAATCCAGATTTTGCCAGCCAACTGCGCGGAGCCAAAGGGCTGCCCATTCTGATTGACCAGCTGAAAAGATGGGACCGTGCCATACGACGAAACGGTTCGTTGCCTGAGTGCGTTCACTTCGATGTGACGCAGCCAAAGCAAAACGCCAAGCGTGACGAGCGGAATCAATATCAGCGTGATCTTCCATGCAAAGCCGCCACGCCAGGGCACCATCTCGGCCGTGGAATCCGCATTCATATTCAAAGGCTTACAAGGTTTCGCACAAGGACGCTTTAGGAGTGCGGAGCGTGTTCGCACCGCTTTTCACCCGTATCACGCGTTGTGTCAAAGCGACGCGAGGACGCGTCGCACTCCGAAAGCTTCGCAAAATGGTTCGACACAAGATCCATGATCGTGTTCATGATTTTGTTAGAACGAGCGCAGCCAGCAACAGCGGAAGATAAACAATCGACGTAACGAACAATGAGCGTGCAGCTCCCGCGGTGCGCAGTTTTAAGAACCGCATGGCTACGGCGATGAATAAACCGCCAAGCGCCAGCTCGATTGGGAGATACGCGAAAGTGACGATGCCAACAAATGCAGGCAAGCCTGCCAATATCAGGAGCAGAATACAGAAAAACACGCTTTGACTGGCGCTGCGTTCGCCGCTGAGGTCACCACTCGAGATCATCCGAAAACCCGCCCGCGAATAATCTTCGCGGTACATCCACGCAATGGCGAAGAAATGCGGTAGTTGCCATAGCAAAAGAATTGCGAAAAGACTCCATGCGCCAGCATCGATTGCTCCCCGAGCCGCTGTCCAGCCAATCACTGGCGGGATCGCGCCTGGGATGGCACCAACAATCGTGTTCGCCGTGCTCGTTCGCTTGAGGGGCGTATAACCAAAAATGTAAATCGTGATCGTAATCGCAGCGAGAACCGCGCTCAGCACGTTGCAAGCCAGCGCAAGATAGCCAACTCCAAAGATCGAGAGAACAAGGCCAAGCACGAGCGCTTCAGCGGGTCGCATTCGGCCCGCCGGCACAGGGCGCATTCTTGTCCGATGCATTAACGCATCCGCTTTGCGTTCCCACCACTGATTGAGCGCGGCTGCTCCGGCAGCTGCGGCTGCTGTTCCAAACACCACGCGAAATAATGAGCCATAATCGACAGACGATCCCGATCCGAGATAAAAACCGACGGCGGTAGTTAGTAAAACCAGTGACGTCAATCGCGCTTTGACCAGCTCGAAGAGATCAGCAATGAGTCTCCTTCGCACGAATACCTCATTCGTGTTGGGGACTTCGAGTGCCGCAGGTTTCATGCGAGAATTGGTAGGGCGCGTCCGCTGGGCGCGCCGTGTCGCGACACCGCAGAGAGTCGCCAGCAAATGGCCGAGATACTCACGCCAAAAGATAGCATGATCGCCCCCACTGCGACATGCGTCGTCGCGATGTCGGCCGCTTTATTGCTCCAAATTGTCCACGCGCCCAGCGTCAGCTGAACGAGAAGAAATGCGACCCACCACATCGATAATCGCTTGAGCGCAGGAATCTGACGCGCGTCTCTCCAAACTCGTGAACAAAATACAATCACAGCGATCGCAATCAGCAGCGCGACAAACCGGTGTGTCATTTGCAACCAAACTTGGAAAGCGTCCACGTCCGACAGGCCGCGTGCATCGCGCCAGGCGTTGATCTTTGCCAGCGCAGTCGCGCTTGTATCTGGAATCCACGCGCCGTTTGCGGTGGGAAAATCGAGAATCGACAGATCGCGGTGCTGATGTCGCATTGTCGCGCCCAGCGCAAGTTGCACGTAAATCGCGAGCGTAATTGCAATCGCCAGGCTTCGAATCGGCGCGAATTTTTTCGGATTGATATCAATTTGCTCGAGAGATCGCCAAAGGCTTGTTGTTACAAGCGCGATCACCACTAGCAGCGCGAGAAAGGCTTGGGCAACGCACGCATGAAAGATGCCGATTTCGTCCTTGAGCATCGTGACGCGCAGGCCACCGAGAATTCCCTGCAATATTACACCGGCAAGCGCAATTAGGCCGAGATTGCGTACCCATTTCCGACTTTCGCTGCGCCAAAGCCAGATCACCAAAATGATAGTCAGGAATCCAACCGCTGAAGCAATCAGGCGATGCGTATGCTCGAACAAGATTCCCCCGACCCATTTCGAAATGGGAAACAGAAACATGTTGTAGCCGAACGTGGTCGGCCAGTCGGGTACGGCGAGACCGACGTTTTTGCTCGTGACCATTCCGCCACTGCAAATGAGGAGGAGTGTAGCCACGCATGTAAGCCATACGAAGCGGTTCAGCCAATTTCTCGATCTTGGAGAAATCCCCGAATTCATTCGGAAAAAGATAACCGCAGATCACGCGGATTTCGCAGACGAATTTCTGTAGTCGTCACTCTCTG
>DASTZJ010000208.1:0-8183 GCA_035764345.1 Candidatus Udaeobacter sp. | reverse complement strand
CCTCGACTCCCCGCACGACATCGTCGAGTGGGAGACGGCAGAGCCGGTTCGCGGCCATGCCTATCGCGCCGAGTCGCGCTCCGTGGTTATGCTCTTTACGGGAATCTGATAAACCTGGAATTCTAAAAGGAGAACTCCTCGCCAAGTTAGACACTTGATTTGGGTAATGTCCGCCTGCGGTTGCCAAAAGCCAACGTTATTGTTGATGTCGTCGAAGGAGGAGAAATGGTGCGCGATAGAGGGTTCGAACCTCTGACCCCTACCGTGTCAAGGTAGTGCTCTACCACTGAGCTAACCGCGCGCTTGGATCAAGCAGTGATAACTGATCGGGGACTAGAGACGAGTCAAGCGAGATATCGGTAGTACGGTGACAATTCGCCCAACTCCAACAAAATTCTCTTGGCAGGGAAATCTATCGTTTGTTCCGCTACTTCGTGACTGGACAACTTCGATGTGCAGGACGACTGTTCGCGTCTCGTGAGTGCCCTGTTTTTCAGGCAGTTTTTGAAACGCCCGTTTCAGATAGCGTCAATCGTTCCCAGCTCTAAGGCACTGGTCGAACGTGTTGCCAGCAAGATGGATTTTAGCCAGCCGCGCGTGATCGCCGAGTACGGACCTGGCGAAGGAGTACATTCGCGCGAGATTGCACGACGGATGTGTCCGGATTCGAATCTGCTTCTGTTTGAGTTGGACCGGGCATTCGCGCGCGATTTGGAACGGCAGTTTGCCCGCGACCAGCGTGTGCGTGTGATTCATGACGATGCTGCATCGTTGCCACACGAATTGCAGCGTCACGGCATCGATTGCTGCGACTATATTCTGTCGGGTATTCCGTTCAGCATCCTTAAAATCGAGAAGAAGCGCGCGCTCTTGCAGAAAACACATGATGCGTTGGCGCCTGGCGGCAGTTTCATCATCTATCAAGTCACGAACGAATTGAAGCAGCACGCGACCCTGTTCGAGCACGCCCAGTCAGAGTACTTCCTGCAGAACATACCGCCGATGTTCATCACTGTTTTTCAAAAGGCGCATCCGCTTGATGGCCACAAATTTGGGACCCTGCAAGGGGCGAACTTTAGCGTTAGCGCAGATCGTTCGGCATGACCGAGAAGCCGACCCGAACAGAAAAAGATTCGATGGGCGAGATGACGCTTCCGGCGTCTGCTCTCCACGGCGCATCGACTCACCGCGCAGTGCTAAATTTTCCGGTAAGCGGTTACCGGTTTTCACGATCGTTCATTCGCGCACTTGGTCTGATCAAATGGGCTGCGGCGCAAGCAAATCACGATCTCGGCCTGCTTGATACGGAGCGCTCCGCGCTGATCGTCCAGGCGGCGGAAGAGGTTGTTGAAGGCAAACTCGACGATCATTTTCCGCTAGACATTTTTCAGACCGGTTCGGGCACGAGCACAAACACCAACGCTAACGAAGTCATCGCGAATCGGTGCGCCCAGCTCGCAGGCAAGCCAATCGGGTCGCGTGAGCACGTTCACCCGAACGATCACGTGAATATGGGACAATCGAGCAACGATGTGATTCCATCAGCGATCCACATCAGCGCTGCCGAAGAGTTGAAAAATCGTCTGATTCCGGCTCTCGCAAAATTGCACGCTGCACTTGAGGCCAAAGCGAGGGAATTCTGGAACGTCATAAAGATTGGCCGAACCCACTTGATGGATGCAACTCCGATCCGGCTCGGACAGGAATTCTCCGGCTACGGGCAACAGGTAGCTTACGCCAAAGAACGCGCGCAGAAATCAATCGAAGCTTTGCGTGAGCTGGCACTTGGCGGAACCGCAGTGGGCACCGGCCTGAACCGTCACATTGATCTTCCGGTAAAAATGCTGCGACATTTGGAGCAACGCACCGGCATCGCCTTTTACGAGGCAAAAAACCACTTCGAAGCACAAGGAGGAAAGGACGCGGTGGTCGAAGTGAGCGGTCACCTGAAAACGATTGCGGTCAGTTTGTTTAAGATCGCAAACGACATCCGCTGGCTCGGAAGCGGTCCGCGATGCGGGATCGGTGAAATCCAACTGCCCGCGACGCAACCTGGCAGTTCGATCATGCCCGGCAAGGTGAATCCGGTAATGTGCGAAGCGGTGATGATGGTCTGCGCACAAGTGATCGGCAACGACACGACCATTACCTGGGCTGGAGCAAACGGAAACTTCGAGCTCAACGTCATGATGCCAGTGATGGCACATAATCTTCTCGAGTCGATCCGGCTGCTGGCAAATGTGCTCGATGTTTTCTGCGACAAATGTGTCCGTGGCATCGTCGCGAACGAAGAGCGGTGCCGCGAATTGATCGAATTATCCATGGCGATGGTGACGAGTCTCGCGCCCAAGATCGGCTACGATCGTGCGGCTGAAATCGCGAAGGAGAGCGCAAGAACTGGCCGCACTGTGCGCGAAATCGCCCGCGAGAGAAAAGTCTTGCCCGAAAGAGAACTAGAGAGCGCGCTCGATCCGGTGAAAATGACCGAGCCAGGCGGCAAGGAAGGTTAGGTTTCCTGTTTCGGACCGCACACAATGGTTGCAAAGCTCGAAGACCCGCAATTCTCCGGCGGAGCGAACATTGCAATCAAATGCCCCAGCCACACGTATGACCAGACCGTGTCCTTTTATCGTGACACGCTCGGGCTGCCTTTAATCGAGGAAGAAAAAGATGGCTGTATTTTTCAGTTCGGCCCAACCCGGCTCTGGATCGATAAGGTACCGAATCTGAGTCATCCGGATATCTGGCTGGAGTTGGAAACAAACGACACCGAAGCCGCCACATCCTTTCTGAAGGTGCATGGTGTGACGCGGCGTGATGAAGTTGAGCAACTCAGCGAGGACTTCAATGGTTTCTTCATTTCAGCGCCGAACGGCGTGATCCATCTCGTCATTGGCCCCGAGGCTTAGGCGAATGTAAGCATCAAGACGGTTACAACGTTACAGCGAGGGCTGTCTTTAACGTCTACCGTTTCTACGAATAATTTCAGCGTCGAGCGCCTCGCCATCGTCCGACCCATGTGCTCCAACCGTAAAAGCCAAGTGGTTCCAAGTAACCGGCGCTGGCTAGCGCATCTACGTCGGCTCGGCTCGGAGTGATCTTGGCGTTGGAATCGGCACCGTAATAATCGTCGATTACCATCCAACAATTGTCGGCAAGCCTGTCGCGGTAGCACTGGATATCGCGTTGTTTCGCGGCGTCTGCGTCGAGAATTAGTAGCCCGATTTTATCCGGACCCAGCGCTATGTTAACTGCGCGTGTTGTTGCCACGTCAAAGGAACGGCCCTTAATAAGAGTGACCATTTCCGATACGCCTTGCTTGGCGAGATTCCGTTCCAAGTCGCGGAAAATATTGCGTGTACCGAGCCGCTTGTGTTTGACGCTGCCGCCCGGTTCGATGGCAATGAGCTTTTTCCGCGTTCCTGAATCGCGCACGCCGAACGCCGCGGCAATCGTGGCTCCGCCAACGAAGGCGCCGATCTCGAGAATATTGCCGGAGCAAATTTTTGCAAAGTGGTAGATCAGAATCAGCACGTCCAGATGCAACATGGAATATTTGTCGCGGATTTTCAGTAGCTTCGAATGAATCGCCTCGTGCCGATATTGCATTAGCAAATACATCAGGCTCAGGCTATCACTAAGCTGATTGCTGGTTTGCGATCGAACCAGCGATTTCGCGGTCGCAGCGGAACGCGCTGGACAATGTTGACCCATCGCCACTAGGTCGCGCTCGACGCCATCAAGTTGCGCTACACCAGGGAAAAACGCCCAGCGCTCAAAGCCGAGGCGCTGAAATAACTTCAAGCTCGGCTCGTTATGCGCGAAGATCAGACCGACCAGGGCCGTGATGCCCAGCGATGGTGCGCGGGCTATCGCCTGTTCCAACAATCGCTGCCCCACGCCGCGACGCCGGAATTCCGCGTCGACGTAAACACTGATCTCGGCTGTGCCCCGATAGGCACATCGCGGTAGGAATTTTTTGAAATCGAGCCAGCCAATCACGTGACCCTCAGACTCTGCAACCCAGAATGGATATTGCTCGGGCGAATGTTCGCGGAACCACGGCAACCGCGCTTCGACGGTAGTTGGCTCAAGCTCGGCCGTCACCATGCGCGTCGGCACAGCGGCGTTGTAAATCTCGACGATGGCCGGAAGATCAGCCTCAACAGCATCACGGATGATCATTCGTATGACGTACGGTTTCGTAGACAGCGCAGCTGGTATTCAGCGTTCACGGCTTACGTTTCTTGATCGGGCTTCGCGTTACGGCAGGTGAACTCGTCCGTGTAAGCGTCGAATTAGTCGGGGTGGTCGCTACTGGGCTTTGGATGGGAAATGCAAATGTCGGTGACGCTGAAGTCGATGCTGTAGCCGATACGCCTGGTGAAGGAGACACCGTTGCACTCGGCGACGCCAGTGGACTCGACACCGGACTGGGAGAGGGCGAAGGCGGGATGATATTTTCCCAGCGATGCAGCGGTACGCTCGCACCACCGATTTCTTTGACCAGAGTTTCGCAGCGCGCCTGAAGCTTTTCCAAATCCGGAGGACCAAATGGTTTGTCAGCGGTTTCAGGGAAGATCAGGTAAGTCACCTTGAGGTCGCTTACCGGGCGGTTGTAAGGCGTCGACAGTGTGTTGATCTCTTTTGCAATGCGCAACGAGGCCTCTCCGACTTTGTCGTTAGGCCCCACATCACCGACGAGGGCCGGATAAATCGAGTCCCCGAAAATGACGAGCGCGTAGTCACCGGGTTTAACTGGATCGCTGCCATGCGTAAACGCACCCGGCACCACGATAAAGGGGTCGGTCGCGCCGATCAGGAAGCTGAACTTTTTTAACGTGCCGACTTCCGCGCGCAGCTGCGCGATCAAGTTGCGCAAATCACGTTTGCGGGCGGGAGTCGTAGTCGAAAGCGCAAACTCAGCTTCCGCCCGCTTCAGTTGGTCTTCGATTCCCGCGAGATATGGATTAGGCGCAGGCGTCTTCTTTGGCCAGCGATAACTGGTGGACGGCTTGAAATTTGCCGGAGTGCCAGTGCCAATGGGCATCCGATCCGCATCTGAGCCGTCAGCATCGACGTCCATATCCGCCTGGAGCAGGAGCGCTTTTCGGTGGGTTTGGGGATACCGGAGCTGCAAGACGGTCTGGCAATCGAAAAAGTTATGCCGCGAGAGAAGTAAATCGAGGTGAGCGAGGTTTTCGCGTAACATTCTGACCTTCGTATCGTAAAGTTGAGCGTAAAGCGGCGAAACCGGATCGGATGGCAGCATCGTGGTCAACCTAGGCAAAAGCGTCGGTAACTGAGGATTGACCTTGGCCAACTCTTCAATGGTCTTGTTTGGCGAAGGCACCCGTGCCTGCAATTTAAGGTCGAGCACATAGCTCTCTGACTCGGCACGCTCGGTCGTTGCATCCGCGCCGGGTAGCGTCTCAACCGTCGAATGAAGTGTGATGCCGTTGAACAATTTTGCCGTGTCCAGTTTTCCAGTGATGACTGGTGGCCGCGTCGGGGCGGGCGTCGGTGTTGCGATGACTTCCAACGGCGCGACATGCTGCAGGCGTTCGAGTGAGATCCAGCGGTAAACAATCGCGGCGAAGAGCGCGCCGAATATCACAAGCACTAGCCGCCGCCACGTCCGCAGACGAATTCTTCCCACACGATTACTTTTTTACCCAGGCGACAATTGCCGCGATGACCCCGATCACACTTAGGATCGACATCGTCCCCGCAGGCATGATTCTTCCGGTTTGTATGAATTTGGGAACGAACTGCGCAGCGAGCAAAAGTGAGATGATGAATGCGGTTGCCAACCCGATTGCGCGATGTTCGGGAAGCAGGAATGCAGCTACAAGTAGTAGCACCCCAGTGATTGACCCGGCAACGATCGACGCCACGCTGCCTGCCTTGACGTAGCCGACAACGCCGCCGGCGACCGTCAGAACGCCGAACGCGATAAAATAAATTTTCGCTGCTTCCATTTAACTACGGTTGGCGCATTGGTAAGCCAACAGCTCTGCGCTGTCCAGTGGTGGTTGTAACCGGGCTACAGCGAGCGCCGGCTTGCGTCATTATAAAATTCGATCTGCCGCCCGCCGAGGCGGCGTATTACGCGCCAGCCGTGACTTTTTGCAAACTCTCTAACGTCCGCCTCGGACATTTCTCGGAGAATTCGCAGCTCTGCAGGCTGCGTCACCAGGTACTCGGGCTTGATCGACAGCACCCTGGCGATCTTCACGGCGAGAGCTGGGAGATGCTCGTGCATGCCGTTCCGGTCTAACGACTCGTCGCGCGGCCCATGGTTGTGGCAATTTTTTTTGCAGGCAGACGTGGCTGTAAAGAATTAAGACCGACGGGCGGGTTTTCACCGGCACGCGTCCAATGCTCGCGCGCGTAATTCAGGTACATGTGCATTTGGCCGGCATCGGCGTGCGTGAACTTTCCGCGCTTGAGATCGATGACAACGAGGCAGCGGAGCTTGCGATGGAAGAAGAGCAAATCAATCCGATACCATTCGTCGCCAATGCGGAGGCGGCGTTGACACCCGACAAAAGTGAAATCGCCGCCGACTTCCAAAAGGAAATGCTCCAGGTACAGGATGAGCGCTTCTTCGATGTCGGCCTCTGAGTATTCGTCTTTGAGTCCGAGAAATTCCAGTACGTAAGGGTCTTTGATTTTTTCCTCCGCCGTCGCCGCATCTTCCGGTTTCGCGACGCTGCCTCTGCTTAGCATTTTTGCTTTGTTCCGCGAAAGAGCAGTGCGTTCGTAGAAGAGAGAATTGATCTGGCGATCGAGCTGCCGCACGCTCCAGCCGCCACGCAGCGCTTCGGTCTCGTAAAATTTGCGGGCCTGTTCGTTTCTTACCGAGAGCAGGCGCACGTAAGCGGACCACGGCAGAGGGAAGCACGCGGCCAGATCGCCCAAAGCCAATTTGTCAGACAGTGTCTGACTTTTTCCGCGCCGCTGGGCGGGCGATTTTCCAGACGCCGTCTGGATTTTTCGGGCTAATGACGATTTGTCAGACGGTGTCTGACAAATTTGTTGAAGTGGAAACGCCTGATAAAGCTGACGCATCTGCTGGAGGTTTGGCCGTGAAAACCCGCGACCGAATCGGCTCGTGAGATCGGCGGAAAGCCACTCGAGCAGTTCCTCGCCGTACTCGGCTCGCTTCTTTCCGCTCAATTCAAATTCGACAATATGTCGGCCAATCGACCAATAGGTCGCCGTCATGAAGGTGTTGACTGTCCGCGCCGAAGTGCGCCGTGCCTCGTTAATCAGCCGCACGACATGGTTGAGCATCGCATAATCACGCGAGCGAAGTGCAACGGTGCGGCTCTTCGCGGATTTCACGCTGCACTTCCACAATTTCGAGGACATCGTCTGCGAAATTTTCCAGACGGTCTCTGGATTTTTGGTTGTCGTAATTCTATCAACGGCATCGAGAAATTTTGGCGGGCAGGACATTGAATTATGCCTTCGCTGTCGACACTTTCCTGAGCGCATGCCACTCAGAAAATCGAAGTTTGCGAAATTGGCCAGACACTGCCTGGCTTTTTCCCCCACAGCCGAGAGCCATTGGCGAATCGGCAACCGAGTTTCGCGACATCGTCGCGTAATTTCCGAACATAGTGCTGTTCATGATTCGCGGTCTGTTGAGACCTTCAGTTGCTGGAGAATTCCGTTCAATTTCCTTGGTGATCTTCATTGCCTTCTGTTCCAGACTTCGCATTTCCGGAACGATTTCGGGAATCTCGCGGTATGCTCGCGCGTGGCAGGATCGACTATCGCAAACTCCTCCTCAATGCTGAGAGTAAATGTGTGCTCCTTTGCGCTCATAGAGGGACGCGAAATCTCCCTCAAGAATACCCCCGTGTCATCCCGAGCGGAGCGAGGGACCTCACACAATCTTGTGGAGCACACAAGTTCTCCTGTGTAATCAGCTTGTTTGTGTGGGGACCCTCGCCGTCTTCGCGACTCGGGATGACGCGCGTATTTGATTATCGATCTTATGCAAGATCGCTGAGCGAGCGCCTTGTCACCGCCGCTTGCAGAAATTTGCCCCAGCTCAAGTTGTCCCGGCCGGGAACGTGTTCCCGTGCTTTACGGATCGCCATTTCTGAAATGGCTTCGACGACCCATTCGAAATTTGCCTGTCCGACCGAGGCCGCTTCTGCATCAGGCGC
>DASTZJ010000207.1:0-9962 GCA_035764345.1 Candidatus Udaeobacter sp. | reverse complement strand
TGGGAAATGCCTTCAGGTCAGATTGACGGGCCAGCCCAGGAAACTGTTGAGCAAGTCGCCTTGCGCGAACTTCGGGAAGAAGCCGGTTATGAGCTGGTCAAAGATGGGAAACTCATCGCACTCGGCCATTACTTTACCTCTCCCGGTTTCACAAATGAACGCGGCCACTTCTTTTTGGCGCGCCCAGTGGAGCCGTGCCCGAATTATGTGCGCGATGAATCGGAATCGATTTTGGATTGCCGAGCCTTCACTGTTCCTGAAATTCGCCGAATGATCGCCGAGAACCAGATTCGCGATGCCAACACGCTAAGCATGTGGGCGCGGCTCTGGGCGCGTGACCTTCTTTCGGGCTGAAGCTAGGGACGCTGCAGCGCGCTGTCCCTACCTGCGTTTTGCGAGTATTTGCGCTTTTACCCTTTGTTTCGACATTCGAGATTCGAATTTCGGATTTTTGATCCAATGGCCCTGCGAGACATTTTCAAATTTCGCGATCTACCTGAGAGCGAAACGTCCAAGCCGTTTCTGGAGCACCTGGAAGACTTGCGCTGGACGATCGTAAAGATGGCAATCACGCTGGCTGTCGCGATGGTCGTTTGCTTCGCATTCCGCTCCGCGCTTGTGCGAGTGCTGCAGGCGCCGCTGCACGATGTCGGATCACAAATCGGAACGCTCAAAGCGCTCGGCATCACCGATTCAATCGTGATCTCGTTTCATCTGGCGTTTTACGCCGGCATAGTTATCTCCTTTCCGCTGCTGCTATATTTTGTTGCGGAATTCGTCCTGCCTGCGCTCACGGCAGTGGAAAAGCGCTTCTTGCTTCCGGCTATCTTAGTCAGTTTCGCGCTATTTCTTCTTGGTGTGTCGGTCTGTTATTTTTGGTTGCTGCCGAAAACTATCCTCTTTTTCTTCCGCGACACCGAGTCGCTCGGCTGGGCGCCCACCTGGACCGTGCAACAGTATTATTCCTTTGTAACGCGGTTCACGATTGGCTTCGGGTTGGCTTTCGAATTGCCAGTGGTGGTCTTGGCCCTGGTTCGATTTGGATTGATTACTTACAGGTTCATGGCGCGCACACGACCTTACGCGGTGGTCCTGATCTTCATTCTGGCGACGATCATCACGCCCACACCAGACATCCTGACCTTGATCGCAATGGCGCTCCCAATGTGCCTGCTTTACGAAAGCTGCATCTGGATTGCATGGCTTATGGAGCGCCGCAGCACCAAAGCGCATCAAGGAACGATGGCTTCGTAGCCACTGAGGGCACACGATGGCTGCGCGATTCGTCGCCGGCAAGGCTTCTCATCGCGGGCGAGAATTTTCCTGCAATGTTTCGTTGCAATTTAATGAAAACGAAATACGCATTGCGCCTCGTGAAAAAATCTCCAAAGGCCGCCGTCCGCAGCCGCAGCAAGACCAAGGTCGCTGTCATCGGCGCTTCCGGTTACGTTGGCGAAGAGCTGGTGCGCCTGCTTTTGCGGCATCCGCATTCGGACCTTGTCGCAGTCACATCGCGGCAATTTGCAGGGAGAACGCTAGCTGAGATTTTTCCTCGTTTTTCACACCACGAGAAAACCAGTGAGCTTCGTTTCGACGAGTCTGTGCCAGCGCAACTCGTGCAGATGGCGGAAACGATTTTTCTGGCGGTACCGCACGGACTCGCTGCGGAATTTGCGAAACCCCTATTGCAAGCCGGCACAAGGGTTATCGATCTTAGCGCTGATTTTCGGATCAGTGACCCGGAGATATACAAAGAATTTTACGGCAACGACCATCCCGCGCCTGAGTTGTTGCTTGAAGCGGTCTATGGGATGCCGGAAATTTATCGTGAGAAAATTTCAAACGCGAAACTGGTGGCTTGTCCGGGCTGCTATCCCACGAGCATTTTGCTCCCACTGCTTCCTCTTATTCGCGAAAACGTGATCGATCTTTCGAGCATTTTAGTGACAAGTTTAAGTGGTGTTACTGGCGCTGGTCGCAAACTCGAAACGGATTATCTCTTTGCGGAATGTAACGAAAGCGTGCGTCCCTATGGAGTCCCGAAACATCGGCACCTTTCCGAGATCGAAGAGCAATTATCGATCTTCGCCGGAGAGAAGGTCACCATTCAATTCACGCCGCACTTGGTCCCTCTGAATCGCGGCATCCTCACCACAATCTATCTTGATCTCACCGAAAAGACCGACGCCAACTCAATCGCGTCCATTTACGCAAAGGCCTATGGCAAAGATCCGTTTGTTCGTCTGCTGGGCAACGAACGTTTTCCGGATACGAAAAACGTCACGGGCACCAACTTTATCGATATCGCGTGGCGCCTGGACTCGCGCACTGGTCGCGTCATCCTGATGAGCGCGATCGACAACATTGTAAAAGGCGCAAGCGGTCAGGCGATTCAGTGCTTCAATTTGATGCGCGGCTATCCCGAAACCGCGGGATTGCAAATGCCGTGAATTCAGGCGCCTCCAACCGAAATGTCTCACAGCGAAATTTTCCAGAGAATTCGAGGCTCAATTTGCGCGCCGCGCGGCTTCAAGGCAGCAGCGGTTTTTTGCGACATTAAACGCCTCGGCACGGGCAAAGGCTCGGAAAAAGGGCGGAAGCGCGATCTTGCATTGATCGTTTCGGATGCGCCCGCGGCGGTGGCAGGAATGTTTACAGCCAGTCAGGTTTGCGCGGCGCCGGTGAAATTGAGCGCGCAACGCGCCGCACGACGCTTTGCACAGGGAATCGTCGTGAATTCTGGCAATGCAAATGCGTGCACAGGCGACCAGGGAATCAGAGATGCACAAAGAATGGTCGAAATGGCAGCGGGGGCCTTACGCCTAAAAGCGAGTGATCTTCTTGTTTGTTCGACGGGACGAATTGGCGTCCCGATGCCGATGAGAAATATCGAGCGTGGGATTGGCGCGTGCGCACGGTCGCTTGCGAGGTCGCCCAGTAATGCGCGCCAAGCCGCCGAAGCCATCATGACGACCGATACGCGCCGAAAAGAAATCGCGGTTGAATTCAAAATTGGTACATCAACGGCGCGCATCGGCGGAATCTGCAAGGGTGCGGGAATGATTCAGCCGGGGATGGCAACGATGCTGGCCTTCATCACCACCGATGCCGCGATTGAACCGGACCTGTTAAAGCGCGCGCTTCGAATCGCCGTGGAGCAAAGTTTCAACCGCATCACCGTGGATGGCGACATGAGCACAAATGATTCGGTCATCATGTTGGCCAATGGAATGGCGCAAAATAAGAACATCGAACATCGAACATCGAACGCCAAACGCCGAACGTTTCAAACGGCCCTCAATTTTGTCACCTTGGAGCTGGCAAAAATGATTGTACGCGATGGTGAAGGCGCTTCGCGTTTCGTTACCCTGCATGTTCGCAGGTCGCGCAACGCCGGCGAAGCGGAAGCAGCTGCGCGCGCAATCGCCAACAGTTCACTTGTGAAAGCCAGCTGGTGTGGCGGCGATCCAAACTGGGGACGGATCCTGTGCGCGCTCGGTTATTCCAAAGCGAAAGTGAACGAATCACTTGTCGATGTCGGCTATGCGAAGCCTGGCAGTCACGAGATACTATTTGCATTTCGCCGTGGCCGCCCGGCAAATGTCGCTTTGAGAAGGCTCGCGAGGATTACAGCTGCGCCTGAATTCGAACTGCATGTCGACCTTCATCTCGGGCGCGCCAACTTCACCATGTACGCGACCGATTTCACCGAACGCTATGTCGCGCTGAACAAAGGCGACGTGAGCGATCCCGCGTCGCTCGGAGGCTGAGATGGAGGAAATTATTTCCAAAGCGGCAACACTGCTCGAAGCGCTGCCTTATATTCAGCGTTTTCGCTCGCAGATTTTTGTCGTGAAATATGGCGGCAGTTTCATGGATTCGGACGATCCTGAAGTGCGCCATCGCGTGGCGCGCGACATCGTTTTCCTGGAGGCAGTGGGCATTAATCCGGTGGTTGTGCATGGTGGCGGCAAAGCAATCACTCGCGCGTTGGAAGCCGCCGGTTTAAAAGCCCGATTTGTGCAAGGTCTTCGCGTGACCGATGCGGCGACGGCGGAAATCGTCGATCGAGTCTTGTCGCACGAGATCAATCTCGAAATTGTCAAAGCTATCCAGGATTTCGGCGGAAAAGCCCGTGGCCTTCCCGGCCCGGACATTTTCCGATGCCGAAAGTTTTCGCCACCAAATCAGAATGTTGATCTAGGCTTTGTCGGTGAAGTTGTGCATGTAAACGTGGAGCCGCTGCGGGAATGGATCCGGCGCGGCGTGACGCCGGTGATCAGCCCCACGGCGCGCGGCGAGGATGGCAACATCTACAACTGCAATGCGGACATTGCCGCCGCGAAGACCGCGATTTCGCTGAAGGCGCGCCGGCTTGTGTTTATGAGCGACGTGCCAGGATTGCTGAGCAACCCGAAGGACGATGCAACCTTGATG
This sequence comes from Candidatus Udaeobacter sp., assembly GCA_035764345.1. Taxonomy (GTDB): domain Bacteria; phylum Verrucomicrobiota; class Verrucomicrobiia; order Chthoniobacterales; family UBA10450; genus Udaeobacter. The sequence continues at coordinate 5,525 of DASTZJ010000207.1, read as the reverse complement.
AGACATTTGCTCGTTGGGGACGTGCCCGAGCTAAAGCGATGCGGTGTGATCAGCGAAGGCATGTTGCCGAAAGTGGATAGCGCGATTGCGGCGATCGAGAGCGGCGTCGAAAAAGTGCAATTTGTCGATGGTCGCATTGCGCACTCGGTGCTGTTGGAGATTTTCACAGATTCAGGCGTGGGAACGGAGGTGGTTCAGTGATGGAAACAGAACAAAACATCGAATGCCGAATGTCGAACACCGAACAGCGAGCTCAGGATATTCGGGAGTTGTTCGGCAAGTTCGTCGTTCCGTCGTATGCCCGGTTTGATCTTGTGCTTGAGCGCGGCAAGGGAAGTTATGTTTGGGATGTCAACGGCCGATGCTATCTCGATTTTGCCGGCGGCATTGCCGTGTGCGCGCTTGGGCACGCGAACCCGGAGATCACCGGCGCGCTGGTCGAGCAATCGCAGAAGCTGGTTCACGTTTCCAATCTTTATTACACCGAACCGCAGGCGCGTCTGGCCAAACGTATTGTCGATCTCATCGCGCCCGGTCGGGTCTTCTTCTGTAACAGCGGCGCGGAAGCGAACGAGGGACTTTTCAAGCTCGCGCGGAAATTCGGTCACGACGAAGGCCGCTACGAGATCATCACTGCGTTGGATTCGTTCCACGGACGGACGTTGGCGGGGATTGCCGCGACGGGTCAGGAAAAAGTAAAGATAGGTTTCGAGCCAATGGTGGCGGGATTTCGGCAGGTCCCGTTTAACGATCTCGATGCGATGCGTGCCGCGATCACGAAGTCAACAGCCGCAATTTTAGTCGAACCGGTCCAGGGCGAGAGCGGAATCACGATGGCGACTCGGGAATATTTGCTCGGTCTGCGGAAGCTTTGCGATGAACACAACCTGCTTCTTTTGCTTGACGAAGTGCAGGCCGGGCATTTTCGCACCGGCAAATTTCACAGTTGGCAGCGCATTCTGGATCGGGATGTCGCCGAACCCGCCCCGAGCGGGGAGCTCCTTCAGTCAGAAATGGCACAATCGGCAAATGAAAGTGCAAGAAGGAGCCGGGCGACCCAGCCGGTTGAAACAACCGGCTGCCTTTCAGGCGCGGAGCGGGTCGATTTTTTGCCTGACGGAATCTCGATGGCCAAGGCGCTCGGCGGCGGATTTCCGATCGGGGCGTTTTGGGTGCGGGAGAAATTTGCCGGGCTGCTCTCGCCGGGCACGCACGCATCAACATTTGGGGGAACGCCGCTGGCTTGCGCTGTGGCGTTGCTAATTCTCGATGTAATTGAGCGCGATCACCTTGCAGAAAACGCCCAACAACTCGGCAACTTTTTGACCGATGGTTTGCGTCGCTTGCAGGGCAAATGTCCGCGCGTAGTGCGCGAGGTTCGCGCGTTGGGACTGATGATCGGGATCGAATTCGAGCCAAAACTTTCGGCTTTCGCACGTGAGGGAAACTCTCCTGCAATTCAAGTTGTGAACCAATTGCATGAGAAAAATCTTTTAACGGTTCCGGCGGCTACCTCAGTGGTTCGCCTTCTGCCCCCGTTGAATATCACTCGCCGAGAAGCCGAGGAAGGATTGCGTGCCATCGAGAACGTCGTTGAAGAGTTGAACGGTTGAAGCGATGAAGCGCTTTGCAATCCCAGTTCACTCTTTCGCTTTAACGCTTTAACTTTTCAGCGCTTCAACGGATGCAATCCCATGAAACATTTGCTAAGCATTGAAGGGATTTCGCGCCAGGAGATCGAAAAAATCCTGTGCCGCACTGCCGAGTTCAAGACCAAGCGCGGCCAGATTTCGACCAGGCCGCTGGCAGGGCAGACCTGGGCGTTGCTGTTTTCCAAGCCATCAACACGGACGCGCGTTTCCTTTGAAGTGGGCATTCGCGAGTTGGGTGGGGAATCGATTTACATGAATGCAGCGGACGCACAATTGGGCCGCGGCGAGTTGATCAAGGATACAGCCCGCGTCCTCGCGCGGATGATTCACGGCGCGGTTATTCGGACCTATGCGCAGCGCGACATTGAGGAGTTCGCGGACTTTTCCGGCGTGCCGACGGTGAATGCGCTCACCGATGATGAACATCCCTGCCAGATCCTGGGCGACATTTTCACAATCGAGGAAAAACGAGGCACGATCGGGGACAAAGTGGTGACATTTGTCGGCGACGGTGCGGCCAATACCGCGCAATCATGGCTCTTTGCCGCGGGCAAGCTCGGCTTTGAATTGCGGATCGCGTCGCCGAAACGGTACCAACCTAACCCCGAGCTTTTGAAGCGTGCTGGGAGCGGCGTGATCTGCACCGACGATTTGCAGGAAGCAGCGCGCGGTGCCGACGTGCTCTACACCGACATCTGGGTTTCGATGGGACGCGAAGGGGAGGAAGCGCGCCGCGAGGCCGAACTCGGGCCTTATTGGATCAATGAGTCCCTGGTGAAGCTGGCGAAACCGGACGCGCTGGTGATGCATTGTTTGCCAGCCCACCGGGGCCAGGAAATCGACGAAAAAACCTTGGAAGCGAACGCGCATACGATTTTTGACCAGGCAGAAAACCGGCTCCATGTGCAGAAGGCGATTTTGGCGGAGTTGGCGAATGCGGAGTGACGAAGTGCTGGAGGGACGGGATCACACGCTGAATTCTTTGGCGGACTCCGACCGGCTTCCGCGTAAAACGTTGTGGATCCACCACCACAATGAAAACCTCGCTTGGCGAGACCAGGATGCGTTTGAGGGTTGCAATTCCGAGGCGAGCGGTAATATCTGATCGCGCTTGGAGCACCGTATTTACGAATCTCTCTTTCCTCTGTTCGCCTTTGTTCTTGGCGCGTCGGTCGGGTCGTTTTTGAACGTCTGCATTTATCGCTGGCCTGTCGATCTTTCGATTAACAAGCCGCGTCGCTCTTTTTGCCCAGCCTGCAAGCAGCCGATTCCGTGGCATCAAAATCTTCCGGTGGTCAGCTGGATTTTGCTCCGTGGTCGTTGTGCAAATTGCGGTGCGAAAATCGCCTTTCGCTATTTCGCCGTGGAATTGATCAGTGCGCTGCTTTTCCTGGCGATCTGGCAGAGCTTTCCGTGGCAGATGGCGATCGCGTACTGGATATTCGTTTCGCTCCTGCTCGTTGGAACATTTATCGATCTCGAACATTTCATCATTCCAGATCGTGTGACCATCGGCGGAATTGTTGCCGGCGTTGCTTGCAGTGTGGCAGTGCCGGCTTTGATGGAGACGGATTCGCGGATTGCAGCATGTGTTCGTTCCCTTCTCGCCGCTGCCCTCGGTTACGTAATTTTGTTGATTGTTCTCGAGGCGGGCAAAATCGCTTTTGGGAGAAAACGGATTCAATTCGACGCCCCGACAACGTTTACCTGGACGAAACGCGGGAATGACGCCGACCTTGTGGTTGGCACCGAAGAAAGTCTGTGGAGTGACTATTTTGCCCGCGAAAAAGATCGATTGTTGCTTGAGTGTGATGAGGTCAGGATCGACCACCACACGTATGGGAACGTGACGCTGGACTTTCGCTACGATCGCGTCACGGCTGAACGTGATGTGATGATGCTCGACGATGTGACGCAGATTTCCGGTGTAGCGCGCGAACTTGTGATTCCTCGGGAAGCAATGGGTCGCGGCGACTTGAAGTTTCTCGCTGCGATCGGCGCATTCCTTGGCTGGCGCGCAGTACTGTTTAGTCTCTTCGCGGGATCGCTTCTCGGGTCCATGATTGGATTAATCACGCTCGTAGTCGGGAAACGGGTCTGGTCGGCGAAACTGCCGTTTGGACCCTATCTGGCCTTTGGCGCGCTAAGTTGGATGTTTTTTGGTGATCTTTTTCTGCGTTGGTACGCGGGATTGCTGAGTCCGTAGAGCATGAGGAGGAACAGAGCAAGAGTAAGAAGACGAATAAGATCAAAAAAGACGTGACCAAGTAACCGGTCAATCCTACTCCTACTTATATTCTTAATTCTCCTCTTCCGATGCATACCTCCCTCGACCACGAAAAGCTCGAAGTTTATCAAGCCTCTCTTGAGTTCATCACATGGACGATCCCTTTGTTGGAGAGATTGCCCGGGAGCGCATCCGTTCGCAATCAACTGGATCGCGCCTCGACGTCGGTTCCTTTGAACATTGCCGAAGGAAACGGAAAATTCACTTCCCCCGATCGCTGTCGATTTTTCGATAACGCGCGCGGCTCCGCGTTGGAGTCAGCTGCGTGTCTCGATGTAATGGTTGCCAAAAGGTTCGTCACTGCGGCTGAAGTGCAAGCAGGCAAGGCAATGCTCGTGAAAATCGTATCAATGCTTTTCGGACTGATTCGCGCAAATTCTGACGTGCGGGTTTTCGAAGAGCCAGGTAGCTATCGTCACGCGACGCCGCAGAAAAAGGGAGGCAAGAGCAGGAATAAGAATAGGAATAGGAGGTCAGATCCAATCACGCGCTAATGGCGAGGGCGGGATGAGCGTTCAACGTTAGTAACGTCGTCAAACATGATCTTCACCAACGCGCGCTTGATTTTTCCAGATGGAATTCGTGATGGTCTTGAGGTCGTCGTTGAAAAAGGAAAAATCGCCGCAATCGGTGAGCAGACCCATGGGCGAAGGAAAGAGATTGTCGATCTTCGCGGCAATTATCTCGCGCCGGGCTTCATCGATCTTCACGTGCATGGCGCGGTGGGCCGCGACACCATGGATGCCTCTGCGGAAGCGTTTCGAGCCATCTGCGATTATCATGCCAGCGGCGGCACCACTTCGCTTTTGCTGACAACGGCGACCGCGCCGCTCGATCGCATTACCGATGTTCTAAACGCTGTCCGTGATTGCGTGCAGCGGCGCGCCCGGGGGTCGCGCCCTGCCATCAACCAGATCGCTGGCGTTCATCTCGAAGGCCCATTTATTTCGACGGCCAAATGCGGTGCCCAACGCGCTGAATTCATTCAAAGCCCGTCGCGAGCTTCAGTGCAGCAGCTACTCGACTACGCGGACGCGATCAAACGAATCACGATCGCGCCTGAGCTGCCAGGAGCCCTCGAGACGATCGAGAATTTTTACGCACACGGGATCAGCGTCAGCGGAGGCCACAGCAATGCATGGGACGAGGAAGCGCGACAAGCTTTCACACGTGGCATGCGCAGTGTCACCCACACCTTCAACTGCATGTCGAGTGCCCGTCGCCGCGGCATTTATCGTGTTAGCGGTTTACTCGAAGTTGCGTTAAGCGAGCCGCAGATCAGTTGCGAACTGATCGCCGACGGTCACCACGTTTCCGTGACGTTGATGAAAATGTTGTATCGCGCAAAAGGCCCTGGCGGAATTTGTCTCGTAACCGATGCAACCGCTGGAGCTGGATTGCCAGATGAATCGCAGTTTTCGCTTTTTGGGAGGGATTGCATCGTGGAAGATGGCGTCTGTTTACTTGCAGATCGCTCGGCGCTCGCCGGTAGCGCTTCGCGCATGATCGACCTTGTGCGCACGATGGTCATGAAAGTAAACGTTCCGCTGCACGAAGCCGTCGTGATGGCAACGGAAAATCCGGCC
>DASTZJ010000206.1:0-5058 GCA_035764345.1 Candidatus Udaeobacter sp. | reverse complement strand
ATGGGCCGCTGCGACTGGCGTTTTTCGACTTACATTTGAACAGCACGGATGGTGACACGGTTTTCGCGCTCGACCTCACCGGCCCGCGCTTTGTCCGGCTATCACCTAACTGGGCTACTCCAATACCGCTGCCTGGCGAAGCAGCTTTTCTCACGTTTACAGAAAATCGTTATGTCCCGATCCCCGGTAGCAAGAAGACGGCGAACTGTTCTTACATGGAACACTGGGACGAAAAGCTGAACAAGATTCGTTATGCGCGCGAAAAATCCGCCGCGCTCTGTTACGGCGCGTCGATGTATCGGCCCGGCAAAAATCCTAGCGCTATCACGCTGCGGCGCGGCCCCGATTGAATGGCGCCATAAGAAAAATCCAGATGTTAAAGAATCAAAAGCGACACGAGGACGCGTGCGCACTCCAAAAGCTTGCGCTAAAACGACACAGGCGTCTCTATAGTTTTGCACGAAGTGCTTTGGAGTGCGATGCGTCCTCGCATCGCTTTCACTGACAGGCGATCATGTATGACGCTGTCGAAAAAAGTCACCGAGAAAAGTTTGGCCATCGTTCTCTTTCTGATGTGGCTCGCGTTACAGGCGAGCCTGCAAGCGCAGGCGGACTCGCTGGATAAGCTGGCAAATGACTTTTGGGCTTGGCGCGCGAAATACGCGCCGTTTACCGGCGATGATGTCAATCGAATGGAGCGGCCGGGCGGAACACGCGATTGGTCGCGAGCCTGCATCGATAAGCAACGAAAGGATCTCGCAGGGTTCGAAGGTCGCTGGAAAAAACTGGATCCAACCACTTGGCCGATCCCGCAGCAGGTTGACTATCGTCTGATCGGTTCGGGCTTAGCGCGGGTGCACTGGGAGCTGGACATCAACCTGCGCTGGAAACGCGATCCGAATTTCTATATCGCGCAGACAGTCACGCCCGTAGTTGAAGCGCTTACCGTGCCGGGTCCGTATGACGCAGCGCAGGGCCGGGAAATTCTCACGCGAATTGAAAATATTCCGTCAATTTTGCGGCAAGGCGCTGAGAACTTGGACAATCCGCCCGCGCCATTCGCGATCGTGGCAATTCAAGCGTTGGAAAATATTCGGCCGCGTCTGCATCAAATGGCCAATGCATTGTTAAAGTCCACTACGCTTAAAGAACCGGAATTGAACAGCGCGACCGATCGCGCAGCGGACGCGCTTGAGAAATTTCGGCAAGAACTTCAGCAGAAATTGCCGTCGCTGCCGAATGAGATTGCTCTTGGGCGCGACGCTTACGTGTTTTTCCTCAAGAACGTCGCGCTGATGCCCTATTCGCCTGAAGACCTTCTGGCGATGGGCAGACAGGAATGGAATCGCGCCGTCGCATTTGAGGCGTTCGAGAAAAATCGTAACAAAGATGTGCCGCCGCTGAAAATCGCCAGCGGCACCGACAGCTGGATTAAAGACGCGGCGCAAAAGGAACTTCAAATCCGGAAATTTCTCGAAGAACGCGGCATCCTCACTGTCCCTGATTGGGTTCAGCACTACACGCTGCGACCCATGCCCGAATATTTGCGCGCTCTTCAAGGCTTCGGCGAAATGGACGACTTCACGTCGCCATCGCGTTTGACGCAGGATTGCATCCGTTACGTGACCGAGCCTTCAGGAAAGCTCGGATACTTCTGGCAGGCGACTGCGGAAGACCCGCGACCCATCACCGTTCACGAAGGAATTCCCGGCCATTATTTTCAGCTTTGTCTTTCCTGGAAACACGACGACCCGATCCGGCGACATTACTACGACTCGGGGGCAAACGAAGGGATTGGATTTTACGCAGAGGAAATGATGTTGCAGGCCGGGCTATTCGATGACAGCCCGCACACACGCAAGATCATTTACAATTTCATTCGACTACGAGCGCTCCGCGTGGAAGTGGACGTTAAACTTGCGCTGGGCGAGTTCACGCTCGACCAAGCCGCGAAATATCTTCAGCAAAAAGTGCCGATGGACTCGGATACCGCGCGTCAAGAAGCAATTGCATTTTCGACCGGCCCCGGCCAGGCCATCACGTATCAGATCGGCAAACTCCAGATCATGAAATTTCTAGCTGAGGTACGTATGCAGCAGGGCGCCAACTTCAGCCTGCGCGCCGTTCACGATTTCGTTTGGAAAAACGGCAACGTGCCAATCGCACTGCAACGCTGGGAATACTTAGGCACGACCCAGTGACGTAAAGTTCGTTTCGCCAGACACCGAAACCAGCAACCGAAACGCGGGCACTACCCATCGTCAAATCCGCGTAATCAGTAGTCGATTTAATCGACAATTTCGAGGCCCATTTGGCGGGCGGTACCGGCGATCATGCGGAAGGCGGCTTCGTCGTTGCGCGCGTTCAAGTCTTTGCGTTTCGTGTTCACGATATCCATGACTTGTTTGCGTGTCACCTTGCCGACCTTGGTTTTGTTAGGCTCTTTAGAACCGGCGGCGATATTCGCTGCTTTCTTTAAAAGGATCGCAGCAGGCGGACTTTTTGTGATGAACGTAAACGATTTATCTTTGTAAACGGTGATCACGACCGGGAGAATATCGCCGGCTTGCTTCTGGGTCGCCGCGTTAAATTCCTTGCAGAACGCCATGATATTGACGCCGCGTGGACCGAGGGCTGTTCCGACTGGCGGCGCGGGGTTAGCCTGTCCGGCTGGAATCTGCAGTTTGATCTCAGCTACTTTTTCTTTTGCCATTGTAGTTCGTTGAAGCGTTGAATCGTTAAGCGGAAGACTAGCCGCGCTCGACCTGCCAATATTCCAGCTCCACCGGCGTCGCGCGACCGAAAATGGTGACAGAGACGCGCAGTTTGCCGCGTTCGGGATCGATTTCTTCGACAATACCAGTCTGGTTTTGGAATGGGCCGTCGGCAACTTTCACCGATTCGCCAACTTCAAAGCTGACCTTGGGTTTCACCTTTTCTTCGCGCTCTTTCATTTGCGCCAGCATGCTGTCCACCTCCGACTGCCGCATCGGAATCGGTTTGTCCTTGGTGCCGGCGAACCCGATCACGCCGGGTGTGTCGCGGATGAAATACCAGGTACGCCCGACGAGCTGATTGTTTTCGTCAAGCAAATGCATGTTAACGATCAGATAGCCGGGGAAAAACTTACGCGTGGTTTCGCTCTTCTTCCCTTTCTTGATTTCCGATACGCGTTCTGTCGGGACAAGCACTTCATAAATCAAGTCCCCCATTTCCTCTGTCTTGACACGCTTCAAGATGTTTTCGCGCACCTTGTTTTCCTGACCGGAAAGCACGTGCACGACGTACCATTGATCTTTCCCTGCGAGTGTCTGAGCCATAAATCAATGCAATCGGGTGAAGAAGTGGACGACGTTCACCAGAACCAGGTCGAACAGCGCAACGTATCCGCCTAGCAACAACATCGCGATAACAACGACCACGGTCGAGTCACTCAGTTCCTTGTATCGGCGGAATCCCTTCTCTTTCGGATCCCATGGCCACGAACACTTCTGCAGCTCGACCTTCACTTCACTGAAAAAGTTCTTAACCTTGGTAATCATCCTAAACTTAGATCGTGATTCGTTGAAATATTGAAGCGTTGAAGCGGCCGGTTACAATTTCATTTCTTCCGGGTTTAACGCTTCAACGATTCAATCCTTTTAACGCGGCGTTAGCCACACGCCAGGAGGGACTCGAACCCCCAACCGACGGTTTTGGAGACCGCTACTCTACCAATTGAGCTACTGGCGTAAGTTTACTCCTGCTCATGATCTTGCTCCTAATCTTACTCTGCCTCTCCTCTGAGCAAGAGAAAGAGTAAGACGCAATTTAATCGAGAATCTCACTCACGCGACCGGCGCCGACGGTTTTGCCGCCCTCACGAATGGCGAAGCGAATTGTCTTTTCCATCGCGATTGGCGTGATCAATTCAACTTCGATTGAGATGTTGTCGCCAGGCATGACCATTTCCACGCCCTCAGGCAGTTTGACAGTGCCAGTCACGTCCGTGGTGCGGAAGTAAAACTGGGGCCGGTAATTGGTGAAGAACGGAGTGTGACGTCCGCCTTCCTCTTTGCTCAGCACATACACTTCCGCCTTGAATTTCTTATGCGGCGTAATCGAGCCAGGCTTCGAAATGACCTGGCCGCGCTCCACTTCTTCCTTCTTCAAGCCACGCAACAGAACACCGACGTTGTCGCCTGCACGCGCTTCATCAAGGAGCTTGCGGAACATTTCGATGTCGGTCGCAACCGTTTTCGCGGTAGGACGAATGCCGACCAGCTCGACTTCCTCCATTTTCTTGAGAATACCGCGCTCGACACGACCTGTGGCGACGGTGCCGCGACCTTCAATATTGAACACGTCCTCGATCGGCATCAGGAACGGCTGGTCGATCGGCCGCTCCGGCACTGGGATGTAATCGTCAATGGCCTCAACGAGGGCGAGAACCTGTTTCTCGGCCTCCGCGTCACCATTGAGCGCCTTGAGCGCGCTGCCCTTAACGATCGGGATCTTATCTCCGGGAAATTCATACTGCGTCAATAGATCGCGCACTTCCATCTCCACGAGGTCGAGCAGCTCGGGATCATCGACCATATCAGTCTTGTTAAGGAAAACGACAATCGACGGCACACCGACTTGCCGCGCCAGCAGGATATGTTCGCGCGTTTGCGGCATCGGTCCATCGGCGGCGGAGACTACTAGAATCGCACCGTCCATTTGCGCCGCGCCGGTAATCATGTTCTTGACGTAGTCGGCGTGGCCGGGACAATCGACGTGTGCATAGTGGCGTTTCTCGCTCGAGTATTCCACGTGCGCAGTGTTGATCGTGATTCCGCGTTCCTTCTCCTCCGGCGCGTTGTCGATTGATTCGTATGCACGCACTTCGGCCGTGCCTTTTTTGCTGAGCGCCATCGTAATGGCCGCTGTCAGTGTGGTCTTACCGTGGTCCACGTGACCGATCGTGCCGACGTTCACGTGCGGCTTGTCGCGTTTAAATGCTTCCTTAGCCATTTCAATTCTCCTGTTTAACTAAACTGTCTTATTTTCTTTAATTACCTGCTGCCGGTTCTGAGC